>NZ_JALBYS010000018.1:0-102554 GCF_022678525.1 Serratia sp. PGPR-27
GAGCCTTTGCCTTCGACGGAGTGCATGCCGTATTTCACCTTCATCAGCTTGGCGCAGCGCGCCACCACCGCCAGCCCCAGCCCGTGGCCGGCGCTGTCGATTTTCCACGCCAGCTCGGGGCGGTAGTAAGGGGAGAAGATTTTGCTTTTCTCTTCGTCGGCGATGCCCACGCCGGTGTCCCACACTTCCACCAGGCACTCGGCGCCGCGCGGGCGGATGGCGATCAGCACGCCCCCCCGTTGCGTGTAGCGCAGGGCGTTCTGGATCAGGTTGATCAGCGATTGCCGCACCAGCAGCGGATCGCCCATCACGCTGATGCGCCGTCTGGGGCGCCAGGTGCGCAGCGCCAGGGCGCGGCTGTTGGCCTCTTCGCGGAACAGGGTGACCACCGAGTCGAGCAGGGCGCCGATATCCACATGGGTGGCGGCGGTGCGCACGTTGCCGGATTCGATCTTGCTGAGATCGAGCAGCGAATTGAACATCAAATGCACCGAACGCACGCTCTGCTGCAGATCCAGCAGCTGCGGCGTCAGGCTGTCGTCGCGGTTTTTGTGGATGATGGCCTCGATCAGAAAACCCATGGCGTGCACCGGCTGACGCAGATCGTGGCTGGCGGTGGTCAGGAATTGGTTCTTATCCAGCAGCGCCTGTTCCGCCTCTTCTTTGGCCTGACGGAACTGCTCCGCCAGGCGCGAGCTTTGTTCTTCGAGCAGCGCCTGCTGAATAAAGAACGCATGCGAGGTTAACGCGTGGCGGTAAATGGCGAAGCCGTACAGCAAGTTCAGCATCAGCACGATGAACATCACGTCTTCCAGCCGCCAGATGATGCCGAGGTTCAGCAGCCCCCAGGAGGCGAAGAAAAAGCGGGTAAAGGTGCTGATAACCGGCGTCAGATGCGTTGCGTTGGCGGCGACGATCGCGGCGATGCTGATATTGAGCAGCAGAAAAAAGTCAAAGTTATGGGTCTGCGGCGTAATTAAATAGAGTGAGGAGATCCCCAAGCCGTGAATAAAGGCCACCTTATTAATGCGCGGCAGCCAGCGGCGCAGCACGGTGCCTTCATCATTTTCTTTAGCCTCGCGCAGGTAGCGCCGATGCCATATTCGGATCGCCACGGCGCATAGCAGGTAAACCATGATCCAGGCAATGGTTGGGCCGAGTTCATCACCCAGCAAATAAATCCAGATGGCGAAAGGGATGCCGACGAAAGGCACGGCGGTAAAGCTGAACACCAGCCGCATGAAGGTGTTGTCCAGCAGGCGGATCTGCGCGCGGGGCGAAATGCCATCATTTTGTAAATGCTGGAAAAACCTCATGACGACGGATCCCGTTTGCCGTGCAACAGCGTGATGGCTTCCACCCGGCTGTTGACGCCGATCTTTTTCAATATATTGCTGATATGTTCTTTGACGGTGGGTTCTGAAATAGACAGTTGCATCGCAATTCTTTTATTTGGCAGGCCGCGCAGCATCATAGTTAATACGTCGATTTGCCTCGGCGTTAAATTGAACTTATTTAAGTGCTCATGATGGCTTTTAATGCAGGTTTCATTACCGTCAGGGAACCAATCCTGATTATTATTCAACGCAAAAACCGCCCTGGCGAATAATTCAGGCGGTTCGTTTTTTAATACAAATCCATGCCCGCCGGCAGTGTGCACTTTCTGCCAGATATCGTTATTCTCGTCGCCGCTAACCACCAAGATCCGCACCTGAGGGTAAAGTTGCTTTACTTCTTTGAGTAATTTCAACGCTGTACCGGAAGAAAGCCAAAAATCGATCACCAGTAAACGCGGTGGGCCATTTTCCCTAATATGGCGGTAGCAATTCTCTTCATTGGTCACCACATGCGCCTGTTTGAATCGGCAATGCGTGCTGAGAAAATTGGCGATGCCGCTTGCTACCAATGGATGGTCATCAACGACCAACGCATAATCCTGCCCCAAAGGATTCTCCTTTCGCCTTCAAATATCAGATAGGTCTGATGAATTATTATCAACCCTCCCTACTTTAGGAGGGTTTTTTCGTTTAGGAAAGGGAAATATATTATTCGAGGATTTGGATAAGAGAAAACATAAAGCCAATCGGTAATTTTAACTGATTGGTTATAAAGGATAATTTATGAAGAAACCACTTATCGCTTTAACCGTTACGATGATGGTAGCCGGTTGTTCCACCTTGAAAACCGATCAGGCCATTCCATTACTGCAGGCGGAAACCGCCAAAATGCTGGGGCTGGGATCGTCGGACGAAATTACCGTGACCAACGTCAATGGCGCACAGCCGGATGCGCTGGGCGGCCAAAAACTTTCATATCGCGCCACCACGGAAAAAGGCCGCATTTTCGATTGCTCGTCGCTGATGATGCCGGGAATTTTAGGTTCCTCGCCGTCGCTGAGCGCGCCGACCTGTACGCCGGTGGTCACGCATAAATAATTCGCTTTGGGGGCGGTATTACCGCTTCCTGGTTTTTCATCGTCGGAGCGTCAGCGCCGGGGGGCAATAAGCTTTTGCTTCGACGATCACTAAACCGGCGTGCGCGAAATAACGCCTCACTTCTCCTCTAGTGTATTGAGTTCCCTATAACAATAAATTTCGCGACATCACGCTAACGAGTACGGAGATAGCCCGTGAATGACAAAACATCGCACCCTTTAGCGGTTAGAACACCGCTTTCCAAACTTTACCTCGCTCTATTTTCCGCGCCGTTGTTGATGCTGGCGCCCGCCGATCTCGCTCGCGCAGACGATGCCATTTTTGACGGCGACTCAAAAATTACCGAATCATTGGCCTACACCGGGGACGTTTACGTCGGCCGTAATCAAAGCGGCAACTTGCTGATCGAGAATGGCAAGATCAGCGCCTATAACATCAATATCGGCCGGATGTTCAACGGCCAAATTCACGACAGCGTGGTCACGGTTCGTGGGCCGAACGCCGAGCTGAACGCGGTGAACGATCAGTTCGTGCTGCGCGGCGGCCTGAATCTGGGGCGGGGCACGCTGCGGGTTGAAGACGGCGCGCTGGCCAGCGCGAAAGAGATCGTGGTCGGCACCACCCGTGGCTACGATAGCCACCTGATCGCCACCGGCGCCGGTTCTCGCGTCACCAGCAATTTTCTCAGTGTCGGCACCGATTTAGGGGCACGATCCACGCTGGCGATCGAAGACGGCGCGGTGCTGAACACCGCCTTTGACGCGCGCATCGGCAATGGCAGCGGGCCGGGTGAGACCGATACGCTGAGCCCGAAAGCCACGATCACGGGGGCTAATTCCCAGTGGAACGTCGGCCGCGCGCTCACGCTGTACGGCGATCTGGACGTGCTGAACGGCGGTGCGGTCAATGTCGGCAACATCCAGGTGGCGGGTGTCTCGGGCGCGCGTAAAACCGCTGAGCTGGTGGTCGCCGGCAACGGCTCACGGTTTACCAGCGGCAGCAGCGTCAACGTCGGCGATTACGGCAACGGCGTGTTGGCGGTCATGGACGGCGGGACATTCTCCGCCGGCGGCAACGAAGTGGTGCTGGGCAAGACCGGTTCCGGCTCGAACCGCGGCGCGCTGATTATCGGCAGCCGCGGCAATATGGACACCGGCACCGGGTTGACCGAGCCGACGCTTGGCGCGGCGGGCGCTGCTGGAGCCATCGATGCCCAGACGTCGATCGCCCTGCGGGGCGGATTGTTCCGCAGCTATGTGTACTTTAACCATACCGACGGCAATTACGTTTTCAGCAACAAGATGAGCGGCGAAGGCGAGGTGATCAACAGCGCCGGGCACACGACGCTGAACGGCGATCTCTCTGAGCTGCAGGCGAACGTCACCGCGCGCGGCGGTAAGCTCATCATCGCCAGCGACATCAATACCCAGAAAGAAGACGACATCTTCGAGATCCAAACCCTCGGCGCCGAGAACGGCGGCACGCTGATCCTGAACGCGACGGCGGGTACCGACGTCAATAACGGGCTGGGCTACAGCAGCGCCGCGTCGATCAAGGCCGGCGGCACGCTGGGCGGCAACGGCACGCTGGGCCAGACCGAGATCCAGTCCGGCGGTCATATCTCGCCCGGCGATGGCAATATCGGCACGCTGACGCTGAAACGCTACCTGAACTTTATCGGCGAATCCTTCTACGACGTTGATATTGCCGGCGACGGCCGCAGCGACCAGCTGCTGGTGGCGGGCAAAACCACCATCAGCGATCGGACCAAAGTGCAGGTGACGGCGCTGGATCCGCAAACCAGCTATAAAACCGGCCAAAGCTACCGCATTCTGACCTCGGACGGCGGCATTGACGGCCAGTTCGCGTCGGCGGTCTCCAAGTCCGCCTTCCTCGATGTGGCGCTGAACCACAGCGCCAACGCCGTCGATCTGACCATCGCGCAGAAAGACACGGGCGGGGAAAACCCAGGCGGCGAGAATCCAGGAGGCGAGAATCCGGGCGGGGAAAACCCAGGCGGTGAGAATCCTGGGGGCGAGAATCCGGGCGGGGAAAACCCAGGCGGTGAGAATCCAGGGGGCGAGAACCCGGGCGGAGAAAACCCAGGCGGGGAAAATCCGGGGGGCGAGAATCCAGGCAGCGGCAAGCCGGGCATTTTCCAAACGGTGGCCGAGAGCGGCAACCAGTGGAATACCGCCGGCGCGCTCTCGACGCTGGCGCAGCGCGGTCCTTCGCTGGCGCTGTACAACTCGCTGCTGCTGCTGAGCGCGCCGGAAGCGCGCGAGGCGTTCAATCAGCTGTCCGGCGAAGTCTATCCATCGATGCAGTCTAACCTGATCGCCGGCAGCACCCAGCTGTTCAATGTGCTGAACCAGCGCATGCTGCGCCTGTTCGACAACGACAGTCTGCCGGTACCGCCGTTGGCGATGTCGCTGGTGCAACCGGCGCAGGCGCAAAACAGCGGCGTCTGGGGGCAGACCTTCAGTTCCTGGGGCAGAAACAGCGGCAACGGCAACGTGGGCAAGCTGGATGGCAACACCACCGGCTTCCTGTTGGGCGCGGATCGCAAACTGGCGGACCATAACGTGCGCATCGGCGGTTACTTCGGTTACAGCCGCGGCGACTATGACGTCGACAGCCGCCGCTCCAAGGCCGATACCGACAACTACCACCTCGGCCTGTATGCGGCCGGGCAGCAGGATGCGTTCTCGCTGCGCGGCGCGCTGGGTTACACCTGGCACAAGATTGAAGGCAAGCGCAACGTCGATTTCAGCGGCTTCTCGGATCGGCTGAAGTCGGATTACGACGCCAACTCGCTGCTGGCGTTCACCGAAGCGGGTTACCGTTTCGGCCAGCCGGAGATGAACGTCGAACCGTTCATCAACCTGAGCTACATCCGCCTGCATACCGACAGCTTCCAGGAGTCGGGTGGCGCGGCGGCGCTGAGCGTGCGCAATGAAACGATGAACACCTTCTACTCCACGCTCGGGGTGCGCGGCGTGACCGAACTGCCGAAGAACGTCAGTCTCTACGGCTCGCTTGGCTGGCAGCATGCTTACGGCGATAAGAACACCTCATCGCGCATGGCGTTTGCCGGCAGCGACGCGTTCGTCACGCAGGGCCAGGCCGTGGATGACAACGTGATGGTGGGCGATATCGGCGTGAGCGTGAAACTGTCGCGCGCCGCGACGCTGGATGTCGGCTATCAGGGGCAATTCGGCGCCGATACCCGCGTTAATTCGGTCAACGCCAACCTGCGCTGGTCGTTCTGATTTTTCCTCTAGACTTCTCTGGTACTTGCAGGCCCGCTTGATGCGGGCCTTTTTTATGGTGAGTGGCTGACTTTCACGATAAAAAAGCCCGCGCAACGGCGGGCTGAGCGGGAGAAGGCGTTTAACGCCCTTTTTTCTTGCGCCCCGGCTGGGTAAAGCGCTTGCGGCCGGCCGGCGCAGCGGCTTTGTCGGCGCTTTTCGGCCCGCCGGCGCTCGGCTTTCTCGCCGCGGCGGATTTGGCCGGGGCTTTTTTCGCCGGTTTGGCCTCGGATGAAGAGCCTTCAATCAGCTTGAACAGTTCGATCAGCTCGTCATCGGTCAGATCGCGCCACTCGCCCAGCGGCAACCCTTTCAGGCTGACGTTCATGATGCGCGTGCGTTCCAGCTTGGTGACCTCGTAGCCGAAGTGTTCGCACATGCGGCGGATCTGGCGGTTCAGCCCCTGCACCAGCGTGATGCGGAACACGAACGGCGCCTCTTTCTTCACCTTGCACTTTTTGGTCACGGTGCCCAGCATCGGCACGCCGGCGCCCATGCCACGAATAAACTCGTCGGTCACCGGCTTGTTGACCGTCACCAGATACTCTTTCTCGTGATTGTTGCCGGCGCGCAGGATCTTGTTGACCAGATCGCCGTGGTTGGTCAGAAAGATCAGCCCCTGCGAATCCTTGTCCAGGCGGCCGATCGGGAAGATGCGCTTGCTGTGGTTGACGAAGTCGGCGATGTTGTCGCGCTCGCCGTCCTCGGTGGTGGTGACGATGCCGACCGGTTTATTCAGCGCGATCAGCACCAGATCTTCTTCATTGCGCGGTTCGATCAGCTGACCGTTAACCTTCACGACATCGCCGGCAAATACCTGGGCGCCAACGGTGGCGCGTTTACCGTTGATGAAAACGTTGCCCTGTTCGATGTATCGATCGGCGTCGCGGCGTGAGCAGATGCCGCTCTCGCTAATGTATTTGTTCAGACGAATGGATGAGTTGGTCAGCATGGGATCTCCGTAAAACGCGGACTATACATTACCCGGATGACGCTGCGAAGCGAATCATGCAGGGGGCGGCGGCCATGAACAAAATCCGTCCCTGCATCAATAAGTGCAGACGATAAGTGGTGTCGACAGGCTTGCGTCTTATTGCGATGCTGTTGTCGTCAATAGACTTGCGATCGTCGTTTTGGCATAGCCGATGAATGCTGCCAACGGCTGCTGATGCTGAGGCAGATCATCTATCGCTTGTCCGAGATAAACTCGCCGCGCGGTGCTGAGTACCGGCTGGTGTTCAGATGGCAAGCGTTCCAGCAGCCATTCGGCGGCCACATCTTTGGGGGCGATCCGACCGGTCGCCGCGCTGAACCAGATGCGCGCCAGCGCCAGCACAATGTTGCATTCGTCGCCATGCCAGTCATCAGGCTCGTTCCATTGACTCAGGGTATCGGTGAGCGCGGCGATGAAGTCGCTGCGAGGGATGCTGTCATACAGGAGTTCAAAGGAGGCGCCGAACAGATGTCGATGATGCTGCCGGGCTTTGGTAAGCAGGATCGCCACATCAGGATCCAAGGTGGCGGGGGAGACAATTCCCACCAGCAACTCTTCACGCAGCCATTCGCCAAACTGTAACTCACGTCTTGGCGGATAACGCCAGGGTTTGATGTCGGTCTGTACCAGCACGGTGACTTCCAGCGGGCGAAAAATACTGTCGGCACCTGGCGGAGCCGACACGGTCAGCAAAGCTTTCATGAGGGCGGCCCGAGTGGTTGACATCAGCGGCTTGCTGATGACGACCAAGATGTCGATATCGCTGTTGGGTTTAAGACCGCCATCGACCGCGGATCCATACAGATGGATGCCCAAGAGTGTCTCGCCGAGTTGCTCTGTCAGCACGTTGCATGCGGCGTCGATCTGTGCGGCGATTTCGGTTGGAAGTGTTTCTTTTATCGCTAATTGGGGATTGTTAAAAGACGGCTCAAACCGTTCCCCCACCTTCACCACCCGGGTATTCAGCGGGGTGAGCGTCTGCCCGGCGCTGCCGATCGGCGTCAGGCGCGGCACGGGGCGGCCGCTGTCGCTTTCCACCAGCGTTGAGTGCGTCTCTCCCTCGGCGAACAAATGATCTTCCCCCCACTGGCGCAGGCCAACGATCACCGGAAACAGCGCGCGGCCTTTCTCGGTCAGCACATACTCCTGATAGGCGCTGCCGTCCGCGGCGGGCACGATCTCCAGCACGCCGTGCGTCACCAGGGCGCGCAGCCGGGTGGCAAGAATGTTCTTCGCCATCCCCAGCCCTTTTTGAAACTCGCTGAAACGGGTGACGCCGTCGAAGGCGTCGCGCACGATCAGCAGCGACCACCAGTCGCCAATCACATCCAGCGTGCGCGCTACCGGGCACGGCGCGTCTTCCAGGCTTTTACGTTTCACGGCGTTTATCTCCAGCGACATATTCTGGTTGCATTATAAAACCTCCGCACCTAAAGTTCATTGGGTTTAATTATGAAACCAGATTGAGGTGTGCGATGAGCGACAAACTGCTGGATCCTCCCTGTACGGCGCTGGGGCGCCTGCCGGCCGCCCTGGTGCTGCTGTTGGCCGGTGCCAGCGCCTTTAGCGTGGCCAACGTTTATTATGCGCAGCCGCTGCTGGACGCCATTGCCCGTGATTTTTCCATCAGCCTGGCTGCGGTCGGCATGGTGATCACCGTGACTCAGTTGGGCTGCGCGCTGGCGTTGCTGTTGGTGGTGCCGCTGGGGGATTGGTTGAACCGGCATCGATTGCTGGCGGGGCAACAGCTGGGGCTGATCGGCGCGCTGCTGCTGGTGGGCTGGGCGCACAGCGCGCCCTGGCTGCTGGCGGGGATGTTGCTGGTGGGGCTACTGGGCACCGCCATGACGCAGGGGCTGATCGCATTCGCCGCCGCCCTGGCGGCGCCGCAGGAGCGCGGGCGGGTGGTCGGCGCGGCGCAGGGCGGGGTGGTGCTGGGGCTGTTGCTGGCGCGCACCTTGTCCGGCGCGCTGGCGGACGTTGGCGGCTGGCGCACGGTGTACTTCTTCTCCGCCGGAGTGACGCTGGTATTGCTGCCGATCCTGTCGCGCCTGCTGCCTGTGCCGCGCACCGCGCCCAGCACGCTGAGTTATCCCGCGCTGCTGCGTTCAATGTTGAGCCTGTTGCGGCGTGACCGCACGCTGCAAATTCGCGGCATGTTGGCGCTGCTGATGTTCGGCGCTTTCAGCCTCTTTTGGAGTTCGCTGGTGTTGCCGCTGAGCCAGCCGCCGTTCAACTTCACCCATGCCGCGGTGGGAGCGTTCGGCCTGGTCGGCGCAGTGGGCGCGCTGGCGGCGGTGCGCGCCGGGCATCTGGCGGATCGTGGGCTGGGGCAGGCGGCCAGCGGCGCGTGTCTGCTGCTGTTGACGTTGGCCTGGCTGCCGCTCGGTTTGCTCGGCAGCGGCCTGGCTTGGCTGGTGGCGGGCATTGTGCTGCTGGATCTGGCGGGACAGGCGATCCACGTGCTGAACCAGAGCATGATCTTCAGCGCCCACCCGCAGTCGCATAGCCGGCTGGTGGGCTGCTACATGCTGTTTTACGCCGTCGGCAGCGGGCTGGGCGCCTTTGCCGGCACCCATATGTACGCCTGGGCGGGGTGGAGCGGCGTCTGCTGGCTGGGGGCGGGCGTCAGCCTGAGCGCGCTGCTGTTTTGGCGGCTGACGCTGCGTGGGATGCCGGATGCCGCGGGTAAGAGCTAGCGGGCCGGCGAATGCATCAGGTAATAATCTTCTTCGCCGTCGTTGCCGGTGGAGATGATGCGCCAGCCGTGTTTGCGGTAGAACGTCAGCGCTTTTTCATTTTTCACCAGGCATTTCAGCGAGCCGGTGGCGGTGAAGGTGGCTTGCGCCGCTTGCAGCAGCGCACTGCCGACGCCGCGCGGCGGCTGATGGGGATCGACATACAGGTTATGAATGAAGTTGTCTTCGCGGTAGATGGAGACGAATCCCAGCAGCACGCCGCCGTCTTCCGCAACCCAAATCGCTTCGCCCAGCGTCGCGCGGTCGAAATCTTCCAACTGATAGTTCGAGGTATCGCGCCAACCGAACGCCGCCTTGCGCGACGCCAGGTACAGCGTGCGCAGGAAGGGGCGATCGGCCTCTTGGTAAGGTCTTATTTGCATGGCATCTCCCGGTGGTTTTTGCTCACTATAGCGCATGGCGCCGGGCGTGCATGGCCGCAAACGGAAAATGCTAGGCGTCGCCCCAGGCGGGCAGGCGATTGACCCCGTCGCTCAGCTCCTGAGCCAGGTGGCGCACGGTGTCGGCGTGCAGGGCGGCCAACGGTGGATGAAAGTCGGGCGCCCGCAACGCTTGCGGCGCACGGGAAAGCTGCGCCGCATACTCGGCGAGAACGCGCCCGCCCTGACGTTGCACCTCGAACAGCGCCTGGCGTTCCTGCGCGGACAGCGCCGCGCCACTGCCTGCCAGATAGGTGTTGAGCTTTTCGCTGGTCAGCAACAGGCTGCGCGTCTGGTTAAAGATCAGTTGGATATGCCGGGTGAAGCTTTCATGGTTATCGTCCGCCAGCTGCCAGGTGGGCTCCAGCGTCACCCGGGCCACTACCGCTTCGCAGCCCTCGATCTTTTGCCAGATGCCGATGGCGTTTGTGTTCTCGCCGCCGAGGAAGCGCGACAGTTCCCGCAGCACGTTGACAACCTGCTGCCGCAGTGACTCCCCTTCGTATTCCGGCCACAGCGTGGCGTGAATGAAGGTGGCGAACCCTACCCCCAGCACGATGCCGATCAGGCGATCGCGGATCTCGGTCAGCCCGGTGACCGGGCCGAAGCTTTCCAGCAGCGCCAGGGAAAAGGTGAACAGGATCTGTACCCCGGCATAGCTTATTTTCTCGGAGCCGGCGGCGATCCAGGCGGAGAGGGCGATCACCGGCAGCGTCAGCAGCAGCAAGCCGACGAGGCTGTCGAGGTGAGGCATGATCCACACCACCGAGATCAGCGCCAGCAGGCTGCCGATCGCCGCGCCGCCGAGACGCAGCCGCGCCCGCCGCTGTGTGGCGCCGAGGCTGGGCTGCGCCACGATCAGGCAGCTCAGCATGATGGTATGAATGCCGGACCAATCGACGGCGGTATAAAACACGTAGGCGACCAGTACGGTCAGCAGCGTTTTCAACGAAAACTGGATGTAAACCGGGTTGGTCAGGGCGTCGGGGGTAAAGAAGGGCACTTTCGGCGGCGGTGCGGCCTGCAGGGCGTCGGCGTAGTCGCTGCGGTTGGCGTAGACCTGCAGGAGGCTGGCCATTTCATTGAGCGGCGCCGGCACCTGCGGATCGTCGCTGCCGGCGATCGCGACGGAAAATCGCAGTGCGCTTTCGTGGCTTATCGCGGTTTGCAGTGCGCGGCAGGCGGCATCTATCTCTTGCGCCAATTGACGCGCGGCCGCGCCGAAAGCCGGCGGCAGCTGGTAGGCCAGGATATTGAGCTGCAACACCAGGGTGATCAGCGCCAGATAACCGGGCTCGTTGGCGCGGCAGCGATCGCTGCGCATCACCGAAAAGCGCAGCAGCTTATGCAGCTCGGTGGCGTGCTGGGAGATGGCGCTCAGATCGCGCGTCTCGCCGCCGTTGGTCAACATAGCGCGGGTTTCGTCCAACACCGCGTTCATCCGACCCTTTAGCTGTTTCAGCGGTTCGGCCGGCAGCAGCAGGGTATTAACGATCAGGGTGAGCAGGATGGCGTAGTTGATCGCCACCCATACCCACAGCACCAGTCGTATCACCACTTCCGCCTGCGGAGTGAGATCGACAAAGCTTTGCGTGTAGATCACCACCAGCGCCATCAGGAAGAACAGCACCCCAACCTTGGTCACCCGCATCAGGAACACGCTGAGGAAAAACAGCGCGCTGGAGAGCAAGATGCGCAGCATCGGGTAGTCGTAGGTGAACTTCAGCACCAGGATAGCGGCGCCGATCGCCAGCGTGGAGCTGACGAAAAACAGGATACCGATCGCGCGGGTGATCACGATATTGGACTGCGTGATAAAGAAGACCGCGATCAGCGACAGCGCCAGCCACGGTACCTGCAGCGTCTGCGAGATCACGATGGCGATCGCGCTGGAGAGCAGGGCGCGGATCACCAGGTTTATGCGGCTGTCCGAAGGGCGCAGCTCGTCGATCAACTGGGACAGCCAGCCGCGAGACATCGTTTTATTCTTCATGGCGCAGGTTCAGCTTGGCCACCGCCGAAGCGCCCACGCGGAACAGCGCCGGGTTGGGAGCCTCTACCGCGATCTTGACCGGGAAGCGCTGAGAAACGTGCACCCAGTTGATGTTGCGCGACACGTTGGGCAGCCCGCCCAGCACGCTGCCGCCGTCGTCGGGCTGCACGCCGTAGCTGACCGACTCCACCTTGCCGCTGAAGGTCTGGCCGGCGTCGCTCATTAAATACAGCGTGGCCGGCACGCCGGGATGCACGCCTTTCAGGTCAGTTTCGCGGAAGTTGGCGACCACGTACCAGTGGCGGGTGTCGATCAGCGTGAACACAGGTTTGGCGCTGGAGGCATATTGGCCGACGGTGGTTTTCAGGGAGGCGATGCGGCCGTCGAACGGCGCTCGCACCTCGGTAAATTCCAGATTCAGCTTGGCGATGGCGATGTCGGCCTGCACTTCGGCGCGCTGCGCGACCAGGGCTTCGACGCCGCTGACGGCGGCTTCCGCCTGTTTCGCCTGCAGCAATGCGGCCTGCAGTTCCGCCTGCGCCGAGCGCTGGGAGGTGCGGGCGGTTTCCACTTCTTCCGCCGAAACGTAGTTCTTGCCGAGCAGCTTCTGCCGGCGGTTGAGGGTGTCGGTCGCCTGCGCCACCAGCGCCTGCGAGCGTTTGACGATGGCGTTCATCGATTCGGCGTTGTACTGCTGCGCGTTGACCGAACGCTGCGTCAGTTTGATCTGTTCATTCAGCGTGATCAGGCGCGCTTCGCTGGCCGCCAGCGCGTCCTGGTAAGGGCGCGGATCGATGCGGAACAGCAGATCGCCTTGCCGCACTTCCTGGTTGTCGCGGATCGGCATCTCGACGATGCGGCCGTTCACCTCCGGCACTACGTCGATGGTGTCGGCATAGGCGTAGGCATCGTCGGTAGTGGGGGCGTTTTCCACCCGCCAGACGACGACGGCGGCCACGATGAGCGTCAACGCCAGGATGGTAAGCACCAGCAGTCTGCGCTTGTTAGAGGTTTGTGGTTGGGTCATGGCGTCAGTCTCAGTGGGGGAAAACCAGTAACCAGGTCAGCATGGCGATCAGCGCGGTCAGCGCCGGATACGTCAGCAGCTGCGGCGCCAGCCAGGCGCGTTTTTCCGGGGTGCGCAGCAGCAGGTGGATCGCCACCATGCCCGCCACGCCGCCGCACAGGCAAAACAGCCAGTCGGGGAATGAAGCGCCGAACACCACCATGGACGGTGCCGGTGAGCACCCGGTGAGCAGCAGCGCGGTCAGGCAGGTGATAAGCAGTTTTTTGTCGGGCATAGGGCTTTCTCTGGCGATTGGCTTGGTCGACGGGCCGAATGGAATGACTCTTTTTCAGTGAGTGAGGTCACTGTTTGTCTTCCTCACGCTTGCGCAAGGAGAAACTAGAATAAATACTCTACTCTAAACTAGAGGAGTTAATCTAGTTTTTTGTGTCACCCTGCCTTCGCGGCGGCAAATGGGTATAATGCGTTGATGACAGCGGGCAGAAACGAATATGCAAATCGACGAACACATCACCGGGCGGGAGCCGCAGCAGGAAAGAGGGCGGCAACGCGTACAAACCATTCTGGATTCGGCGGCGGCGATCGTGGCGCAGGACGGGCTGGCGGCGCTCAGCATGCAGCGGCTCGCCAAGCACGCCAAAACCTCCATCGGCTCGATGTATCACTTTTTTCCCGATCGCCACGCGGTGATCAAGGCGCTGGCGGATCGGCACACCGAATCGATCGAGGCGCTGGTGCGCGACATGGCGTTGGCCAGCGACGACGAGTGGAGGCGCCTCTCCGCTGAAGAGGTGATCCAGCGACTGTTTTCTCCCTATGCGCAGTACCTGCGCGAGCACGCCGACTACCTGCCGGTGATGCGGGAAATGAACCTGCCGGATGAAAAGTCCAGCTTCCTGGCGCTGATCGCCCGAGTGCTGCAGCTGCGCCGCCCCGAGACCGCCGAAGCGGAGATCCTGCAGCAAACCCGGCTGTTGCAAAGCCTGGTGGCCGGCACCTTGCACCACATCTTCAAAACGGCGCCGCAGAACGTGGCGTTTACCCTGGCGGAGCTGCCCGGCGTGCTGAGCCTGTATCTGGCGGGAAAAGAGGGAAGCATCGCTTAGGCGCGAGCCAATTTAATCGCTTGTTTGTCCGCGCCGCCGCTGGCATGATCCCCTGCAGGGATTAACGCAGCGTTGATCACAACCTATTGATTTTCATGACTCGGGGTGCCCTTCCGCGTGAAGGCTGAGAAATACCCGTATTACCTGATCTGGATAATGCCAGCGTAGGGAAGTCACGGCCGCTCAACCGGCGCCGCCTTCTTGAACGCCGGTTGGGAGGAATATGATCGCTCGACCTGATGCACTACCCGGCGCCCGCG
Organism: Serratia sp. PGPR-27; assembly: GCF_022678525.1. Classification (NCBI taxonomy): domain Bacteria; kingdom Pseudomonadati; phylum Pseudomonadota; class Gammaproteobacteria; order Enterobacterales; family Yersiniaceae; genus Serratia; species Serratia sp. PGPR-27. The sequence goes on from NZ_JALBYS010000018.1 coordinate 14,305, forward strand.
CCGCGGCCTGCCTGACCCAATTCCAACAGCGGCCTCCGCTGATCCACTGCCTGACCAACGAAGTGGTGCAATCGCTGACTGCCAACGTGCTGCTGGCGCTCGGCGCCTCCCCGGCGATGGTGGTGGAGCCGCAAGAGGCGGCGCAGTTCAGCGCGCTGGCCGACGGCCTGCTGATCAACGTCGGTACCCTCAACGCGCTGCGCGCCGAATCGATGCGGGCGGCGGTGGCCGCCGCCAATCAGGCCGGCAAGCCCTGGACGCTGGATCCGGTGGCGGTCGGCGCGCTCTCCTACCGCACCGCCTTCGCTAAACAGCTGCTGGACGAGCAACCGGCGGCGATACGCGGCAACGCCTCGGAAATCATGGCGCTCAACGGGTTGCTGGCCAGCGGCCGCGGCGTGGACAGCGGCGACGATTCCTTGGCGGCATTGCCCGCCGCGCGTGAGCTGGCGCGGCGCAGCGGCGCGGTGGTGGCGGTCACCGGCGCGGTGGATTACGTCACCGACGGCCAACGCGACTGGGCGATCGAAGGCGGCTCCCCGCTGATGACGCGGGTGGTGGGCACCGGCTGCGCGCTGTCGGCGGTGGCGGCGGCGTTTTGCGCCCTGCCGGGCGATCGCCTGGACAACGTGGCGACCGCCTGTCGGGTGATGTCACACTGCGGCGGCCTCGCGGCCAGGCAGGCCGCCGGGCCGGGCAGCTTTACGCCGGCGTTCCTCGACGCCCTGTATCAACTGCGCGGGGAGGATCTGTGATGAAACGTATTAACGCGCTGACCATCGCCGGCACCGATCCCAGCGGCGGCGCCGGCATTCAGGCCGATTTGAAGGCCTTCTCGGCGCTTGGCGCCTACGGCACTTCGGTGATCACCGCGCTGGTAGCGCAGAATACCCGCGGCGTGCAGTCGGTGTATTACATCGATCCGGCGTTCGTCGCCGCGCAGCTGGACTCGGTGTTCAGCGACGTGCGCATCGACAGCGTCAAGATCGGCATGCTGGCCAACGCCGACATCGTGCAGGCGGTGGCCGAACGGCTGCGCCATTACCGGCCGGAATTCGTGGTGCTGGACACCGTGATGCTGGCGAAAAGCGGCGATCCGCTGTTGGCGCCGGAGGCGGTAGAGTCTATCCGGCGCGAGCTGTTGCCGCTGGTGTCGATCATTACGCCGAACCTGCCGGAAGCGGCGGCGCTGCTGGCGTGCCCGCCGGCGGAAGATGAAGCGCAGATGCGCGAGCAGGGGCGGGCGCTGCTGGCGATGGGCTGCCGGGCGGTGCTGATGAAGGGCGGCCACCTGAGCGAAAGCGAGAGCCCGGACTGGCTGTTCACCGTCGAAGGCGAGCAGCGTTTTACCGCGCCGCGCGTCGCCACCCGCCACACCCACGGCACCGGCTGCACGCTCTCGGCCGCGCTGGCGGCGCTGCGCCCGCGCCATGCCGACTGGGCGGCCACGGTGGCCGCCGCCAAGGACTACCTGCAACAAGCGCTGCAACAGGCGGATACGCTGGAAGTGGGGCACGGCATCGGGCCGGTGCATCATTTTCACGCCTGGTGGTGAGTCAACTTTTTGCCGCAACCGTGGTCTGACTAGTTCAGGCCCGGTTTTATGGGCGAAACCTGATTTAACCTAGGGAGAAGGACTATGACGGGACACCAGGCGCTGCGTTGCGCCCTCTTCGGCGCACTGCTCAGCTTCAGCGCGGGCAGCTTTGCCCAGCAGATCGTCACCACATCGGATTTGATTCAGCAGCCGGGGTATCAGGCCAGCTGGCAAAACATGGTTAAAGGCCAGGCGCGGATGCCGGGCTGGGCGCGCAAGGGCGTCGGCACCTCTACGCCGGCGCAAAACTTGAGCTGGAAGGGCAAAGAGTATCTGGTCGGCAACCTGTGCAAGCCGCACGACTGCGGCAACAACTTTTTGATCGTGGCGTTCAGCGCGGACAAATCCCAGGCCTGGGGCGTGCGGGTCGAGGTGGAAGATCGGCCGGAAGCCGTCGATCATCCGAAGAAATATGCTAAGTACCAGTGGCTCGGCAAGCCGGATGAAGACATGAAGGCGCTGCTGAAGCAGCAGTTCGAGAACAATCCCGACTGGAAATGATCTGACCGGGGGCGCCGCTGCCGGCGCCCCCAGCACCGATCAGCCGATGCCGGCCTGATGCAGATCGTGCAGGTTGAGCGCCCCCACCAGCACGCCGTCCATGTTGACCACCGGGGCCGCGCTGATGTGCTGTTCGTGCAGCGCTTCCAGTGCCTCTCCGGCGCGCCACTGCTCCGGCAGCCGATAGCCGGGGCGGGTGATCGCCGGGCTGAGCGGATCCTGCAGGCTATTTCCCTTCACCAGCCAGCGGCGCAGGTCGCCGTCGGTAAATACGCCCACCACACGCTGCTGCGCGTCGCAGACCGCCACCAACCCCAGCCCGGTGCGGCTCAGTTCCAGCATCGCTTCCATCACGTTGGCGCTTTCGCTCACGCGCGGCAGGCGATCGCCGGTGCGCATCAGGTGATGCACGCGGTTCAGCAGGCGCGCCCCCAGGCTGCCGCCCGGGTGCGAGCGGGCGAAGTCTTCCGCGTTGAAACCGCGCTGGCGCATCAGCGCCATCGCCAGGGCGTCGCCCATCATCAGGGTGTTGACCGCGCTGGAGGTCGGCGCCAGCCCCATCGGGCAGGCTTCGCGCTCAACGCCGATATCCAGCACGCAGGCGGCGGCCAGCGCCAGCGGCGACTCTTTGCCGCCGGTGATGGCGATCACCGGAATGCCGTTCTCCGCCAGCAGCGGCAGGATCAGATCCAGCTCTTTGGCGCGGCCGGAATAGGAGATGAACACCACCACGTCGTCGGCGCCGATCATGCCGAGATCGCCGTGCAGCGCCTCCGCCGGATGCACGAAGAACGACGGCGTGCCGGTGCTGGCCAGCGACGCGGCGATCTTCTTGCCGATATGGCCGGACTTGCCGATGCCGGAAATCACCGCTTTGCCGCGGCAGTTCAGCAGCAGCTCGCAGGCGCAGACGAAGTTGTCATCTAGGCGTGCCAGCAGGCGCTGCGCTTCGGTCAGCTCGATCTCCAGCGTTTCGCGGGCAAAGGCGAGCAGGGCGTTGGCGTTACTCATCGGGGTCTCCTACCAGAATAATATTGATGCCTTTCGCCTGCAGGGCGGCGAGATAATCGGGGTTGATGTCTCGGTCGGTGATCAGCGTATCGACGGCGCTGAGCTCGCACACCACGTTCGGGCTCTTGCGGCCGAATTTCGAGGAGTCTACCAACAGAATAATGCGGCTGGCGGCTTCGCACATCGCCTTGCTGACGTTGTGCACTTCGTTGAAGGTGGTGACGCCGGCGTTGAGATCGACGCCGTCCGCGCCGATAAACAGCTTGTCGAAGCTGAATTGCTGAAACGCCGATTCCGCCAGGCTGCCGTGGAACGAGGCCGACTTCTTGCGGTAGGTGCCGCCGGGCATCAGGATGGTCTGATCGTTGTCCAGCTCCACCAGCGCGTTGACGATGGTCAGGCTGTTGGTCATCACCGTGATGTTGTTGAACTGTGCCAGGTGCGGCACCATCTGCAGCACCGTGCTGCCGGCGTCGAAGATCAGCGAGTCGCCGTCGGCGATCAGCGCCACGGCGGCGCTGGCGATCTGACGTTTTTTCTCGGTGTTGATATGGGTTTTGCGGTCGATCGGCTGATCGCCGTCGTCGCGGCTGAGCACCACGCCGCCGTAGGTGCGGATCACCTCGCCTTCTTCTTCCAGCAGGGTGAGGTCCTTGCGGATGGTGGTGCCGGTAGTGGAGAAATGCTCGGCCAGGGCGTCCACTGCCGTTTTGCCATGCTGCTGCAGATATTCAAGGATAGCGGCCTGCCGCTGCTTTGGTTTCATCGCGATTCCCGTTCACAAGAGTTGGGCATTTCCCCTCGCTGAATAATTCACTATGAAAGGTAATGTCTTTTAATGTGAAAATATCACGATTTGGGTTCAATCGCTAACGATAGTGCAGACTGGCATGCGCGATCCTCGGGGAAGATCACATCCGGGCGCAAATCCCGCTGATGCAACCCGTGTAAATGAGGCAGCGGGCGTGGCCGGGCGAAAACGGTCAGGCCGCGCAGCAACAGGCTGCCGCACACCCGCCGGTCGGCGTCGAAGGCCAGCGCCAGCACCACTCGCGGGCGAAAACGGCCGCCGGAACGGCCGACGCCCACGGCGCCCAGCCGGCATAAACCATCGAAGGCGCGGTTGAAACGTTGCAGTTGCCACCAGCCGAAGGCGATTTGCAGCAGCCAGGCCAGCAGCGCGAAGGCGATCAAAGCTTGTGTCATGGCGTTCTCCTTAGCCCCCTCTGCTGAAGGGGGCATCGATTGGCGTCAGAACATCACCTGGCCGCCGGTGATGTTGATCGATTGGCCGGTGCAGTAAGAGGCCTTGTCGCTGGCGTAGAACAGCAGGGTGTTCAGCACATCCTGGTAGTCGCAGCCGCGCTTCAGCGGCACCTTGTCGATGTAGTACTGCTCCACCTGATCCGGCGCGATGCCCAGTTTTTGCGCGTACTGCGGCAGCAGCGACTGGAACATCGGCGACTTCAGCAGGTTGCCGAGCATCAGCGAATGCACGGTGATGCCGTACTCCGCCAGATCGAGCGCCAGCGACTGCGTCAGCCCCACGCCGCCGAACTTGGCGGCGCTGTAGCCGGAGTTGTGCTTGCTGCCGACCTTGCCGGACTTGGAGTTGATCTGGATGATGCGCCCGGCGATGCCGTCGCGGATCATCAGGCGCGAGAACTCGCGGGCGCAGAGGAAATAGCCCACCAGGTTCACCTGCAGCGAGCGGTCGAAGTCGCCCAGCGGGAAATCGGTGATCGGCGCCGCCTTGGCGATGCCGGCACTGTACACCAGCAAATTAGCTTGGCCAAACGCCCGGTCAACCGCCGCCGCCAGCGCGATCACGCTCTGCTCGTCGGTGGCGTCGGCCTGAAAACCGCAGGCGCTGCCTGTGCCGTACTCTTCGTTGATCTGCTGTGCCACCAGACTGGCGTTGTCGGCGTTCAGATCGGCCACCGCCACCCGATAACCGGCCTGCGCCAGCCCGTGGCTCAAAAAGGCACCTAACGTTTGGCCGCCGCCAATCACTACAGCTACTTCAGACATGGTCTACTCCTTATGCGATAAATGACAGCGTGCTGCCCAACGGGATATCGGTCGGCGTCGGGCCGGATACGTGGATCGAGCCGGGAAATTCGGCTTCGGCTTCGCCGTCGAAGCGCACGGTGATATGGCCCAGCTCGCGCAGATTCTGCGTGGCGACGCTGCCGACGGCGGTGATGGCGTAGCGCCGCTGCGCCAGTTCCATCACGCCGCCCACCTGCAGCTCGCCGGCGGTTGCGCCGTGGCGGTGGATGAAGCAGAACTCTTCGATATCCGCCGGGGCGCCTTCACGGAAGGTGATCAGCATGTTGTCCAGCAACGCGTCGCGGGCGCAGCCGCCGATCTGCGTGATGGTGGTGTGAAAAATGGTGTGCATAAACGTCTCCCTGGGGATCACATTATTGATAAATGAAGGCCGAGGCGGCCCAGGCGATCAGGACCGTCGGCGCGCCGGTCAGGAAGCGGCCAACCAGCACTGAAGGCACGCCGACCCGCACGGTGTCCTGTTTGGCTTCCGCCAGCGACAGGCCGACCGGAATAAAGTCGCAGGCGGCCTGCGCGTTGATGGCGAACAGCGCGGGCAGCGCCAGCTGCGGCGGAATATGGCCAAGGCCGATCTGCACCCCGACCAGCACGCCGATCACCTGGGCGATGACCGCGCCGGGGCCGAGGAACGGCGACAGCAGCGGGAATGAACAGATCAGCGCCAGCGTCACCAGGCCGATCGGGCTGTTGGCCAGCGGCGTCAGGCCGTGAGCGATAAAGTCCCCGAGGCCGGAGGCCATGATGATGCCGATCAAGGCCGAGACGAATGCCATAAACGGCAGAATGGTCTTCAGCACGGTGTCGATAGTGTCGCGCCCGGCCTGGAAGAACACCGCCACCACCGATCCCATGCCCATGCCGACCTTCGCCAGCAGCCCGTCGCTTTGCTCGGTGATCTTCTTGCTGGTGTCGTAGTCGCGCGCCTTGGGCGGCGCGGCAACGGCGGCGGCGGGTTGGCTATCTGCCGCTTCGATTCGGTTGATGTTGTGGTCGCGCACGCCGGAGACATAGATGTCTTCGAGGATAAACTGCGCCAGCGGGCCGGACTGACCGGTGGCATGGATATTGACCGTCGGAATGCGGCGTTTCGGGTACAGGCCGCAGCGCAGGGTGCCGCCGCAGTCGATCACCGCCACGCCGATCTCTTCCGCCGGCGGTTCGCCCTCTTTGAAACCGTCGACGGCCGGCCAGCCGGTCAATTCGCTGAGGCGATCGACGATGGAAGGCCGGGTGCCGGCGGTGATGTACACCACTTTTTTGCCGGGTTCGATCGGCAGTTCCAAAGGGCCGCCCCAGCCGCTGGCGCCTTTTTCAATACGGATATAAGCACTCATGCTGCACTCCACGAATTAAAGTTGCACCTGGCGATCCAGACGGATGCCCATCTTGCGTTCGAACAGGCTGGTAGTCAGATCGGTGACCCAGCCGCGGAAGAAGTTGGTGAACAGCCCCACCAGGAAATAGCTCACTGCCAGCGGGCCGAGCGGCAGGCCGAGGGTGGTCAGGCCGCTGGCGATGCCGAGGTAAACGAACAGCTCGCCGGGGTTGATATGTGGAAACAGGCCGTTCATCGAGTGGCAGCTGTAGGAGGCCGCCGCGTAGTAGCTCGGCTTGTATTTCTCCGGCATGAAGCGCCCCAGGCTGAGGGTCATCGGGTTGCAGAAGACAAAGGTGCCGATCAGCGGCAGCAGCAGATAACGCGAAACGGGGTTGCCCGCGCAGCGCTGCGCCAATCGTTCGATACGTTCCTGGCCAACAAATTTGATCAGCGCGTTCATGATAACCAACAGGCTGATCAACAAAGGCAAAATGCCGGTCACCATGCCGACAAACACTTCACCGCCTTTCTGAAACAGGCCGATAAACCACTCGGCGCCGTGGGTGATTAGCTCAATCATTATGTTCTCCTGTAATGGACTGTTATGGCCTGGAGCGAACGGCGGCTCTATCGCCATGGGCCTTACAGTAGTCACTTTGTTGGGCTATTTGTTTTAAATAGATCACAATTTGAAAGATAAATATTTTATTTTGAAAGTTTAAAGTGAAAGAAAGAGAAGGTTGGCAGCGTCGGGTTAAGGGGAGCGGGCACAAAAAAGCCCGGCGAACCGGGCTTTGGGACAGGCGGTCCGTCACATCAGGCGATGGTGACCTTCTTGTCCAGATAGGCATCTTGCACGGCGTTGATCAGCGCCACGCCGTCTTTCATCGATTTCTTGAAGGCTTTACGCCCCAGGATCAGGCCCATGCCGCCGGCGCGTTTGTTGATCACCGCGGTGCGCACCGATTCCTGCAGATCGTTCTCACCGGCGGCGCCGCCGGAGTTGATCAGCCCGGCGCGGCCCATGTAGCAGTTGGCCAGCTGGTAGCGCACCAGATCGATCGGGTGATCGGTGGTCAGCTTGGTGTAGACGCGGTCGTCGGTATAGCCGAATTTCACCGCGCGGTAGCCGCCGTTGTTTTCCGCCATTTTCTGTTTGACGATGTCGGCGCCGATGGTGGCGGCGATGTGGTTGGCCTGGCCGGTCAGATCGGCGCTGGAGTGGTAGTCCACGCCGTCCTTGTTGAACGCCGGGTTGCGCAGATAGGCCCACAGCACGGTGACCATCCCCAGCTCATGCGCGCGCTCGAAGGCGATCGAGATCTCTTCGATCTGGCGGCGCGACTGCTCGGAGCCGAAGTAAATAGTGGCGCCGACCGCCACTGCCCCCATGTTGAACGCCTGCTCGACGCTGGCGTACAGGGTCTGGTCGTACTGGGTCGGGTAGCTCAGCGTTTCGTTGTGGTTGAGTTTGACCAGGAACGGAATTTTATGCGCATAGCGGCGCGATACCGACGCCAGCACGCCATAGGTGGAGGCGACGCAGTTACAGCCGGCTTCAATCGCCAGCTCGACGATGTTCTTCGGATCGAAATACAGCGGGTTGGCGGCGAACGAGGCGGCGGCGGAGTGCTCGATGCCCTGGTCGACCGGCAGGATAGACAGATAACCGGTGCCGCCCAGGCGGCCGTGGTTGAACAGGGTTTGCATCGAACGCAGCACGCTGTTGGGGCGGTTGTTATCGATCATTACGCGGTCGACGAAGTCGGCGCCCGGCAGGTAGAGATTCTCGGCGGGGATAGTGGCACAGCGGTGTTGCAGCAGATCTTCCGCTTCCTTTCCTAGCAACTGCACAATATCAGTCATGATTCACTCCCGATTAAGCTTCTTCATACACCGGCAATGCAAGGGTTTTTGACCACCGGCGCAGTAAAAAGCGGTGATTGAAGCTGTAAAGCGATGCTACCGAACTTGCTCCGGCAAGGACAAACAATAGATGCGATTGAGAGGAAATGCCATTTGCGTGGCCAAATACGCGGGGGCGATCGCCCCCGGCGCGCTAAGCGATTGATTATTCGATCTCGAACCACGCGGTATTCTGTTGGGCGATCGGGGTGATGGAGTAGATCATCTCCTGCAGATGATCGTGGATGGCGCGCTCCGCCGCCTCGGCATCGCGCGCTTTCAGCGCTTCGTAGATGCGGTAGTGCTGCTTGATCAGGCTCTCCGGCGGCGAGACTTCGCTCAGGCTGAGGAAACGCACCCGATCCATGGTGGCCTTGATGGTTTCGATGGTCTCCCACGCCAGCGGGCAGTCGGCAAACTGGGTCAGCAGCTGGTGGAACTCGTCGTCCAGCGCCAAAAATTCGCGCGTTTGCCCGTTCTGCGCCGCCAGCTCTTGACGGTGCAGGTTATGCTCCAGCGTCATCAGCTGCGCCGGAGTGGCGCGCTCGGCCGCGCGGCGCACGATGGCGCATTCCACCGCCTGACGGATAAAGCGCCCGTCGGCCACGCGCTTGGCGGAAATCTTCATCACAAAGGTGCCGCGCTGCGGCAGGATCTGCACCAGGCCGGCCTCCGCCAGCTTGATGAAGGCTTCGCGCACCGGCTGGCGCGAAACGCAAAAGCGAGTGGAGATCTCTTTCTCGGACAGCAGGGTGCCGGGGGGGATGGTGCAGTCGACGATATCTTTGCGCAGGAAGCGATAGATCTGCTGGTTGACCGGGACGTTGTTGGTGAGACTGTACGTTTCAGACATGGCGACAATCAGGCATCTGGCTGGAATTCGAATGCCACCATACTAGCAGATTATTGGTTGAGGGCGGGGGGATAAATCCACCCGCCAGGCAGGGGAACTCAGTGATGCCAATCCTGATATTCCTGTTTGCGCCGCTCTGGCGCGGTTTCCGGCATCAGGCTCAGGCCGAGGGCCGACACCACGCCCAGCACCATCATGTAACCGGCCAGCCCGTAGTAATGGCCGCCGGTCACCTGCAGGATCTTCACCGCCAGCAGCCCGAGAATGCCGCTGCCGATCAGCGAGCCGATCTGCCAGATCAGCGCGATGCCGCTGCAGCGCACGCGGGTGGGGAACAGCTCCGGGAAGTAGGAGGCCTGCGGCGCGTAGCACATGCTGTGGCCGAAGGTCAGCACCACGATCATGGCGATCTGCGTCACCCAGAAATTATCGAGGTTGATCGCCATAAAGAACGGCACGATGCACACCACCTGCAGCAGCGCGCCGGCGATGTAAACCGGTTTGCGCCCCAGCCGATCGGAGAGGCGGCCCATCAGCGGAATGGCGAAAATCTCCAGCAGCACCGCCACGATCATCGCCTCCAGCAAAATGCTTTCGTTGAGGTGGTTGGCCTTACCGTAGGCCAGCACGATCACGGTGAACATGGCGAAGGCGCAGGCTTCGATCAGCTTGGCGCACACCCCTTTGGCGATAAGGCCGGGATAGCGGCGAGCCACTTCCACCACCGGCCGGCTCTCCACTGCTTTGGTGGCGCGGATCTGGGTAAACACCGGCGACTCGTCGATCTTCAGGCGAATAAACAGCCCGACCAGCACCAGCAGCAGGCTGAGCAGGAACGGAATGCGCCAGCCCCAGTCCAGCATCTGCGCCGGCGACAGCAGGGCGGTCAGCAGCGCGAACAGCCCGGACGGCAGCAGGAAACCGGCAGGCGCGCCGATCTGCACCCAGCTGGCGTAGAAACCGCGCCGCGGCGGCGGCGCGTATTCGGCGGTCATCAGCACCGCGCCGGCCTGTTCGCCGCCGACGCCGAAGCCCTGCAGCACGCGGATAAAGATCAGCGCGATCGGCGCCCAGATGCCGATCTGCTCATAGGTAGGCAGCAGGCCGATGCAAAAGGTGCCGAGGCCGACGATCAGGATGGTGATCACCAGCGCCTTCTTGCGGCCGACTTTGTCGCCGATATGGCCGAACACGATGCCGCCCAGCGGGCGCGCCAGGAAACCGACCGCGTAGGTGGCGAAGGCCGCCAGCGTGCTGATCAGCGGATCGGCGCTGGGGAAAAACAGCTGGCCGAAGAACAGCACCGCAGCGGTGCCGTAGGCGAAGAAATCATAGTATTCGGCGGCGGTGCCGATGGCCGACGCGCTGGCGACGCGCCGCAGCAGCGGTTGATTGCCGGTATTGACGGCGTTATGCGTGGTGACGGTCATCGGAAACCTCCCGGTCGGTAAGCGGCAGAGCGGCGACGGCGGCTTTGGCCCCCAGGCTCAGCAGTTGGTGATAAGCGTGGCTGACGGCGTGGACGAAGTCAGGCGAATCGGGCAGATCGCGGCCGAAGACGCTGTCGAGTTGCAGCAGCGCCAGGACGCGGGGCCGGCCTTCCTCGCTGCCGGCGACCAACGCGGCGAGGCGCTCGCGCAGCGGATCGCTGATGGCGATCGGCTCGCTTTGTTCATCACGGCCGCCGACGTAGCGCATCCAGCCGGCGACGCCCAGTGCCAGGCAGTCGAAGCGGCTGCCGCGCGCCAGATGCCAGCGGATCGCGTCCAGCAGCCGTTGCGGCAGCTTCTGCGTGCCGTCCATGGCGATCTGCGCGGTGCGGTGTTTCAACGCGCGATTGCGGTAACGCTGCAGCAGCGAGTCGGCATACTGCGCCAAATCGACGTTCGGCACCTGCAGGGTCGGCGCCTGTTCCGCCAGCATCAGGTGACGGGCGGCGCGGACAAAATCCGCATCCTGCATGCAGTCGCCGATGTGCTGATAACCGGCCAGGTAGCCGAGGTAGGCGAGAAACGAATGGCTGCCGTTCAGCATGCGCAGCTTCATCTCCTCGTACGGCAGCACGTCGCTCACCAGTTCGGCGCCGACCTTGTCCCAGGCCGGGCGCCCCTGGGGAAATCGATCTTCAATGACCCACTGGCTGAACGGCTCGCAGGCTACGCCGACCTCATCTTCGACGCCGCCCAGCCAGGTGCGCAACTGCCGGCGGGCCTCCGGCGTTACCGCCGGCACGATGCGATCCACCATGGTGGAAGGGAAGGCGACCTCTTGACGCACCCAGTCGGCCAGCGCCGGATCCTGCCGCTGCGCCAGTTCGACCAGCACCTGGCGCGTGACCCGGCCGTTGGCCGGCATGTTATCGCAGGACATCACGGCGAACGGCGGCAGCCCGCGTTCACGGCGCAGGCGCAGCGCCGCCAGCAGCAGCCCCGGCGCCGACTGCGGCTGTGCCGGGTGGGCGATATCATGCGTGATCGCCGGGTGTTCCGCCATCAGTCGGCCGCTGGCGGGGTGGTGGCAATAGCCCTTTTCGCTGATGCTCAGCGAGACGATGGCGATCTCGGGCTGCGTCAGGGCCGCCAGCACCGCCGCCAACCCGTCGGTTTGCAGGTGCAGCGCCTGGCGCACCACGCCGATGACCCGGCCCCGCCAACCGTCGTCGTCCATCTCCGCCACCGAGAACAGCAGGTCCTGTTGCCGTAGATCGGCGATCTTTTGCCGGCCGTGCTGCATGCTGATTTCGCAGTAGCCCCAGTCACTGCCGTGCTCGCTGGCCAGCCTGTCGGCGTACATCGCCTGGTGCGCGCGGTGAAACGCGCCGAAGCCGATATGCGCCATGCGCGGTTTCACGCGCTCACGTGCGTAGCCGGGCCGGATAACGGCGGCCGGCAGCGCGCTGTGGTCGGAAAGTCTCATGTTCAATGTCCCTGGAGAGGTAAGCAAAGGGGCGAAGCCGCCCCGTCTGGCGTTAGGGTTTTAAGATTTGCACGCCCGCCGTTGCGCGCGGCGCCTTGATCACTAGCAGCACCAGCAGCGCGCCCAGCGCGGCGACGCCGCCCGCCAGCATAAAGGCGCTGTCGAATTTGCCGGTGTTCTGCACGATGTAGCCGGTGGCGATCGGCCCGATGATGCCGGAGACGCTGCCGATCAAATGAATGAACCCGCTGGCGCCGCCGACCCGGGATTTATGCACCACGTCCTGGATGATCGCCCAGTAGAGAGCGCCGGTAATGTAGAGGAAGAAGATCGACACCGACATCAGCATCACCGCCGGCACCACGCTGCTGACGGTGCCCGCCAACGCCACGCACACCGCCGCCGCCAGCAGGCTGGTGACCAACACGATCTTGCGCGACAGCAGCAATTTGCCGGTGATGTTGAAGATCTTGTCGGAAATATAGCCGCCGAGCGCCAGCCCGACGAAGCCGACGATCCACGGGATCATCGTGGTCAGGCTCATCTCTTTGATGTTCAGGTTGTGTGCCTGCACCAGATACGAGGGGAACCAGCTCAGGAAGAAGAACAGGATGTAGTTGTAGCAGAAGAAGGCGAAGGCGGTGACCAGAATGATCGGCTGCTTCAGGTAGTAGCCCAGCCCGTGCGGGGCGTCGCTCAAGGCGCTTTCCTCGCCGAGATTTTCCTGTTTCAACCGTGCGATCAGCGCCCGTTCTTCGTTGCTGACGCGTTGGCTTTTCGCCGGGTTATCCGCCACCACGAAGAACCACACCAGCATCCAGACGATGCCGATGGCGCAGATAATCATAAACGCCGGCCGCCAGCCGAACGCCAGCGCCAGATAGCCGACGATCGGCCCGGCCACCGCGCCGCCCAACGGCGAACCGGCGCTGAGCAGGCCCACGGCGGTCGCCGCCTGTTTCTTCGGGAACCAGCCGTTGATCATCTTGTTGGCCGAGGCGCAGATCGGCCCTTCGGCCATGCCGAACAGGACGCGCAGGATCAGCATTGAGTAAAAACCGGTGGCGATCGCCGTCATGCCGCAGAAGATGGACCACAGGCCGACCGCCACGCCCAGCACCAGCGTCGGGCCGAAGCGGTCGACCGCCAGCCCGCCGACGAAGTTGAAAATGGCGTAGCCGAAGAAGAAGCTGCCGAAGATCAGACCGAACTGTTCGGCGTTCAGCATCAGATCCTGTTCGATCATCGGCACGGTGATCGACAGCGCCACGCGGTCGAGGTAGTTGATCATGTAGACCATGAACAGCAGGAACACGATGGTCCAACGCAGGTTTTTAAACATAAAGCGCTCCACTGGGTGTCGTTTTAATCGTGATGCTTCATTGTTTGCACGGGCGGCGGGCGCCGCCCAATGCCCCGATGCCGCCTTGGCGTTACTCGAACTGCAGCAGCACCTTGCAGCAGGTGCGCTGATCCCGCTCGAACATCTGCATCGCCCGTTCGACGTCGTCGGCGGGCACGCAGTGGGTGAGCAGCCGCTGCGGGTCTAGCTTGCCGTCCGCCATCCAGGCGATCACCTGCGGAAAGCGCGCGCTGTTCAGGCGCGAGGAGAAGATCGACAGCTCCTTGCTGGTGATGCTCTGCTGGGTCAGGGTGCAGGCGTCGCCGGAAAAGCCCATGATGCCGATGCGCGCCGCCGGCGAAGCCAGCGCGATCGCCTCCGGTAAAATGGCGGGGTGGCAGGCGGCATCGACGATCAGCGTCGGCTGAACGCCGCGCTGCTGCAGCGCCTGCGGCAATGCGGCCTCGGCGTTGTTGAATGTTTGGTCGGCGCCGTTGGCGCGCGCCATCTCCAGCCGCTCGGCGATGCGATCGACGACCCACACCTGCCTGACGCCGTACACCCCTTTCAGCGTCTGGATCACCGTGAGCCCCATCGGCCCGGCGCCGTAGATCAGCGCGATGTCGTCGGGGCGCGGTTGCAGATGGGCGGTAATGTTGGCGGCGATGCTGAAGGGTTCGATCATCGCGGCGTGGCGATCGCTGATGGCCGGCGGAACCGGATAGGCGTTGCGCGCCGGCACGCAGGCATAGTCGCTGAAGCCGCCGTCGCGGTGCACGCCGATCACCTGCAGCGAGGTGCAGACGTTGGGGCGGCCGACCGAACAGGGATAGCAGTGGCCGCAGCTCACCACCGGGTCTACCGAGACGCGTTCGCCGAGGCGCGCCGGATCGACGCCTTCGCCCAGCGCATCGATCAGGCCGAAGAACTCGTGGCCGATCACACGCGGATAGCGGGCGAACGGGTTATGGCCGTGATAGATATGGACGTCGGAGCCGCAGATGCCGGCGAATTTCACCTTGACCCGCACCTCGCCGGCCGCCGGCTGCGGCAGCGCGCGCGTCTGCAGCGCCAGGCGCCCGGGCTGTTCGATCACGACGCTGCGCATGGTGTTTACCAGTTCCATAAGGTGCCATCCTCCAGACGCGCGACCGGCAGGTAGGCCGGTTCATAGGGGTAACGGGCCGCCAGCTTCTCATCGAACTCGATGCCGATGCCCGGCTTGTCGCCCGGATGCATATAGCCGTCGTCGAACGTCCAGCTGTGCGGGAACACCTCGAGCATTTGCTCGGAATAGCCCATGTATTCCTGCACGCCGAAGTTCGGCACCCACAGATCGAAGTGCAGCGCCGCCGCCATGCAGATCGGCGACAGATCGGAAGGGCCGTGTGAACCGGTGCGCACCTGATACAGCGAGGCGAAGTCGGCGATGCGCCGCATGCCGGTAATGCCGCCCGCGTGCGTCAGGGTGGTGCGGATGTAGTCGATCAGCTGTTCTTCGATCAGCTGTTTGCAGTCCCAGATGCTGTTGAACACCTCGCCGACAGCGATCGGCGTGACGGTATGCTGGCGGATCAGGCGGAAACAGGCCTGATTTTCCGCCGGCGTCGGATCTTCCATCCAGAACAGGCGATACGGTTCGGCGCTTTTACCGAAGCGCGCCGCTTCAATTGGCGTCAGGCGGTGGTGCATGTCGTGCAGCAGGTGTTCGTTGAAGCCGAACTTGTTGCGCACCGCGTCGAACAGTTTGGGGGTGAAGTCGAGGTATTTTTCCGTCGACCACAGCTGCTCCTCCGGCCACTCGCCCTTGGTGGCCGGCTCATAAGCCTGGCCTTTGCCCTTGGCCATGCCGTAGGTGGTTTTCATGCCCGGCACGCCGCATTGAACGCGGATCGCCTTGAAGCCTTGCTCTTTATGTTTGGCGTAGTCGTCGAGCACTTCGTCGATCGAGTGGCCGGTGGTATGGCAATACACCATCACTCCCGAGCGCGAGGCACCGCCCAACAGCTGATACAGCGGCATGTTGGCGGCCTTGGCCTTGATGTCCCACAGCGCCATGTCGACGGCGGAAATGGCGGACATGGTCACCGGGCCGCGCCGCCAGTAAGCGCCTTTGTAGAAGAATTGCCAGAGGTCCTCGATCCGCTGCGCGTCGCGGCCGATCAACTGCGGGCAGAGGTGATCTTTCAGGTAAGAGGCCACCGGCAATTCGCGCCCGTTCAGCGTGGCGTCACCGAGGCCGATGATGCCGTCATCGGTGGTGATTTTCAGCGTGACAAAGTTGCGCCCCGGGCAGGTGACGAACACCTCGGCGTTGACGATTTTCATAACCTTCACATCCTGTAGCTGCGGAGAGATAGCGCGAAAATACGCCATGAACTAACTACCATACAAGTATGAATTAATGAATTTGCCGGAGAGGATCACATTTGATCGTGCGCGGAAGCGGGTGAACAGAGGGGAAGAAGCGGGGCGCAGCGGCTGCGCCCGACAAGGTCAGCCCAGCAGGGCGCAGTTAGGCGGCAGGCGGCATTCGATGGCCTGCGGCAACACTTCGATGCGGAAATGGCGGCCTTTGAGCGGTTCGCCGTCGAGGTTGAAAGTCATCTCATGCGGCGCGTCGATCTCGAGCCACGGCAGCGCCGCGCTGAGGATGCTGTTGCTCTCTTCGTCGTTGAACAGGGCGGCGACCAGCGCCGGCAGCAGTTCATCGGCGATCAGCAGGCGCAGCTGCAGCAGGCCGTCGTTGATCAGCGCGCTGGGGCACAGTTCCTGGCCGCCGCCGGCCTGTTTGCCGTTGCCGATGCCGATCACCAGCGCCTCGCCGGCCCAGCGAAAGTCCGGCCCGCGGATTTCACAGCGGTCGGCCTGCAGCGTATCCATGCGCAGCAGGCCGTGCACAAAGTAGGACACGCCGCCCAGCGCCGCTTTCAGCTTCTCCGGCGTTTCGGTGGTGATGCGGGTGCCGAAGCCGCCGGTGGCCATGTTGATGAAATAGCGCTCGCCGTTGACCTTCGCCAGATCGATCGGCACCGAGCGGCCCTTGATCGCCAGCTGCAGCGCCAGTTCGGGGGACGGAGGGATATTGCACGCCATGGCGAAGTCGTTGGCGGTGCCGAGCGGCAGGATGCCCAGCGCCGGCCGGTTGTGCGCCGGCAGCTGCACCAGCGCGGCGGCCACTTCGTTGATGGTGCCGTCACCGCCGCCGGCGACGACGGTGCCGACGCCGAGCTGCGCGGCTTCCGCGACATAGCGCGCGGCATCGCCGTGCTCCCAGGTGACGCGCACGTGCAGCGTTATCTGTTCTTTGCGCAGCCGGTTGACCGCCTGACGCAGCTCTTCGTTACCGGCGCCTTTGCCGTTGATGATAAGCAGGGCGGACGCATGTGAGTGTTGAGGCATTGCCGATATCCTCCGGCGGAAAACCAAGAATGCCTCAAGATAAACCAGCTGCCGCCACCAGGCCATCAGA
Source organism: Serratia sp. PGPR-27 (assembly GCF_022678525.1). Classification (NCBI taxonomy): domain Bacteria; kingdom Pseudomonadati; phylum Pseudomonadota; class Gammaproteobacteria; order Enterobacterales; family Yersiniaceae; genus Serratia; species Serratia sp. PGPR-27. The sequence continues at coordinate 31,293 of NZ_JALBYS010000018.1, forward strand.
ATATTCAGCTAATTCCGGTTATTTGCCGACGCTCAGTGAATATGAAGCAAGGCGAATTTATCTGAATTTTACGCAGAAATAAGCGAAGTGTTAAAGAAGCGAGGATTAATCGCTGTAGCGTTATTTATATATCGAAGCGGCGTGATTATTATTATTAAAACGGATAACGGGAATAAGTTATGGAAATAGGCATGGTGGAAAAAAATAGGCGCACCCATAAAGAAAAAGCCAGCCCAAGGGAGATTGGGCCGGCTAAGGAGGTGGTTCCTAGTATTGCTATGCAAATATTTTCGTTGTTCGTTTTAAGCAGCGTGATAGTAACCAAGCTGCGCGCGCATTGATGTGATCCAATTCTAATATTTGCTAAAAATCGCCGCCGAATGACGGCGATTCATTTTTATGCCCCGGCGCTATTTTCTTCCGCCAAATTGCGGATCAGCAACGCATAATTGAGATCGATATCCTGCGGGATCGGCAAATAAACGATATGGCCGTTGCCCGGCGCCACCTCAATCGATTCGCCTTTCTTATTTTGCATGCTCTCGAGGGTGAACACCACGTTGCCGCCCGGCGTCATCATTTCGACGCTGTCGCCGAGCGCGAACTTATTCTTCACGTCGACTTCCGCCCAGCCATCACGGCGCACGCCGGTGAATTCGCCGACGAACTGCTGGCGCTCGGAGAGCGAGGAGCCGTAGTCGTAATTCTGCTGCGCTTCGTGCACGTGGCGGCGCAGGAAGCCTTCGGTATAGCCGCGGTGCGCCAGGCCTTCCAGCGTGGTGAGCAGGGTCGGATCGAACGGTTTGCCGGCGGCCGCGTCGTCGATGGCGCGGCGATAGACCTGTGCGGTGCGGGCGCAGTAGTAGAACGACTTGGTGCGCCCTTCGATCTTCAGCGAATGCACGCCGAGCTGCGTCAGACGCTCCACGTGCTGGATGGCGCGCAGATCCTTGGAGTTCATGATATAGGTGCCGTGTTCGTCCTCGAAGGCGCTCATATATTCGCCTGGCTTTTGCGCTTCAGACAGCATGAACACCTTGTCGGTCGGCGCGCCGATGCCCAGCGTCGGCTCGACGGTTTGCACCGGGATCGGCTCGTGCAGGTGCACGATATTGCCGGTGTCGTCCTCTTTGCCTTCCTCCGCTTTGTACTGCCAGCGGCAGGCATTGGTGCAGGTGCCCTGATTGGGATCGCGCTTGTTGATGTAGCCGGACAGCAGGCAGCGGCCGGAGTAGGCCATGCACAGCGCGCCGTGGACGAAGATCTCCAGCTCCATGTCCGGCACTTCGGCGCGGATCTCGGCGATCTCTTCCAGCGACAGTTCGCGCGACAGGATCACGCGGGTCAGGCCCATTTGCTTCCAGAACTTCACCGTCGCCCAGTTAACGGCGTTGGCCTGCACCGACAGGTGGATGTCCATCTGCGGGAAGGCTTCGCGCACCATCATGATAAGGCCGGGATCGGACATGATCAGCGCATCCGGGCCCATATCGATAACCGGCTTCAGATCGCGCAGGAAGGTTTTCAACTTGGCGTTGTGCGGGGCGATGTTCACCACCACGTAGAACTTTTTGCCCAGCGCATGCGCTTCGTTGATGCCCTGCGCCAGATTCTCGTGGTTGAACTCGTTGTTGCGCACCCGCAGGCTGTAGCGCGGCTGGCCGGCGTAAACCGCATCGGCGCCGTAGGCGAAGGCGTAACGCATATTTTTCAGCGTGCCGGCCGGGGAGAGAAGTTCTGGTGTAAACATAGTGTGTCTCGGTCTGATTTCAGGTCAGCACCACGCCACCTGATGGCGCAGTAAAAGCGGGGGATTGTAGCCGCAGCGCGGCAAGAAATCAGCAGTTAACCGGATTTATTCAAGGGAGATTGATCCCGGTCAAACGGAAAACGCGCGGTGGCCGCCACCGCGCGGGTGAAACGGGGGATCAGGCGCTCAAATCGCGGATATCGGTGGTCGGGCCGTTTTTTATCACCGACTGGATACCGTTTTTGGCCGCGCTTTCGGAGCTGTACATTTCGCTGACGCCGATCACCTGATGGTTCTTGGCCTTCAGCACAAAGTAGGGCTGATTGCTGGCGCTGTGCTTCAGTTCGTACTGCGCTTCGTGCGGTGAATTGGTCTGCACCGAGGCGATGCCGTTCTCCGCCGAGGCTTTGCTGGCATACATCTCGCTGGCCAGAATGATCTCGCCGTTACTGGCTTTCAGGTTGAAGTGGTACTGTCCGTTCTTTGCTTTTTTCAGCTCGTAATGACCGATTGCCATGGTTCTTCTCCTGTAGGTTCCGATTCGTGATGTAAGTGTAGCCAATCGCTTGAAAATCGGCGGCTAAACCTCACAGCAGCTTAGTTGAAAAAATGCGCAGTTTTTTTGCGCCGGCGCGGAGTTTTCGCCCGAGAGGCACAGCGCCGCACGGGAAGCTAAGGGAGAAGGCGTGATTGCGCAGTGCGCCGCATAACGAGGGGAACAGGGTGTCACCCCGTGAGATTGTGCGTTACTGTTTGGCCGTTTCGTCAATGTGGATGAAAAATGAGCGATACATCTTGGCATCGACACGCTACAGGCATATGCTTTGGCCTATGCCTGCTGTGGAGGTGTCGAGATGGAAAGGATCGCAAAGCTGTTTAAAAACGGCAGAAATCAGGCGGTGAGGTTACCGGTGGAATTTGAATTTGATACGGATCGTGTCTATATCCGTCGCGATCGGGAGGGCAACGTGATTTTATCCAAATATCCGGCAAAGCCGGACAGCTGGGCACCGCTGCTGAGCATTATCGCCCAAACGCCGGTGCCGCAAGAGTTTCTTGGCGCGGAAGATCGTCAGCAAGGGGTTGCCGACCGCGATCCCTTCTCAGAGGAAGAGTAGGCGATGTACATGTTTGATACCAACACCGTCAGCCACTTGTTTCGGCAGCATCCGCAGGTGCTTAACGTCATGGAAAAGCTCCCGCCTTCTGCCGTATGTATTTCCAGCGTCACGGAGGCGGAACTGCGTTACGGTGTGGCTAAACGGCGGAACAAGGCGTTGCAAAGCATGGTCGAGGCCTTTCTTGCTGCGGTGACGGTCTATGCATGGGATAGCGAGGCCGCCCGCTGCTACGGTGAAATGCGGGCAAACATGGAGAGAAAGGGCAAAGTCATGGGCGCGATGGATCAACTGATCGCCGCTCACGCGCAGAGCCGTGGCGCGACGCTGGTGACCAACGATCGCGCATTCGCCATGGTGCCCGGGTTGGCGGTTGAAGACTGGACGCGCTGATTTCTCCCTAAACCCCATTCATCAGCCGGCAGGGCTCGGCTTCCCAGCGGTAGCCCACGCCGTATACCGAGCGGATAAAGGATTTTTCCCCATCGATCAGTTCCAGCTTGCGGCGCAGGTTTTTGATGTGGCTGTCGATGGTGCGGTCGGTGACCACCCGGTAGTCGTCGTACAGGTTGTTCAGCAACTGCTCGCGTGAAAACACGTTGCCCGGCTGGCTGGCCAGCGTTTTCAGCAGGCGGAACTCCGCCGGCGTCAGATCCAGCAACTGCCCCTGATAGCTGGCCTGGAAGCGCGGTTCATCGATGTGCAGCAGATCATCTTCCCGCGCGTTCTCCTGTGGCCGATAGCTGCGGCGCAGGATGGTTTTCACCCGCGCCACCACTTCGCGCGGGCTGTAGGGTTTGCAGATGTAATCGTCGGCGCCGATCTCCAGCCCCAACAGGCGGTCAATCTCTTCAATTTTCGCCGTCACCATCACGATGGGCACGTCGCTGAAGCGGCGCAGCTCGCGGCACACCGTCAGGCCGTCGGCCCCCGGCAACATCAGGTCGAGCAAGATCAGCGCCGGCGGATGCTGGTGCACGGTCGGCACCACCTCATTGCCGTTGGTCAGCCAGCGGGTGGCGTAGCCCGCCGCCTGGAGATAATCCACCAGCAGCTGGCCCAGCTTGGGCTCATCTTCAACAATCATGATCTGCACGGGTTGATTCTGAATGTCCATCAGGGCGCCTTATTTTTTATCGGGGTAGCAAATTCTACTGTAATGCGCACGCCGCCTAAAGGCGAATGCTCGGCGCGGATTTTCCCGTCGTGCGCTTCCACGATGTTGTGGCAGATCGCCAACCCCAGCCCGGAACCGCCGCTGGCGCGGTTGCGTGAACCTTCCGCCCGGTAGAAACGTTCGAAAATGCGCGTCAGTTGCTGATCGCTGATGCCCGGCGCGCTGTCCTGCCAGTAAAGAAGCAGCCGCCCCGGCTGCAGTTCGACGCCGATCTCCAACCGGCCGCCGGCGTCGGTGTAACGCAGGCTGTTTTCCAGCAGGTTATTGAACAGTTGGTTCAGGCGATCGGGATCGCCGAACAGCGGCGCCTGGGCCGGCAGATGGGTGACGATCTCCAGCCCTTTGGCGCGGAAGCGTTCGCGAAAGGCGGCGACGGCGATCTGCACCAGGTGCACGCAGTCCACCGACGCCTTGCGATAGGCCAGCGCGCCGAGATCGGAGAGCGACAGCTGGTGCAGGTCGTCGACCAGTTTGGTCAGGGTGGATACCTCGGCCTGCAGCGAACTGAGCGACGCCGGCGTCGGCTGGCGCACGCCGTCCTGCAGCGCCTCCAGCTCGCCGCGCAGCACTGCCAGCGGCGTGCGCAGCTCATGTGATACATCGGCCATAAAGGCGCGGCGCATCTGCTCGTTTTTTTCCAGCGAGGTGGCCAACTGGTTGAAGTCGTGCGCCAGCCTGCCCAGTTCATCCTGGCTGCTGACCGCCACGCGGGTGGTGAAATCGCCCGCCGCCAGGCGGTGGGTGCCCGCCACCAGGCGCTTGACCGGGGCCAGCATGCCGCGCGACAGCAGCCAGGTCACCGCCGCCGCCAACAGGGTGGAGAGCGCGACGATAATCCAGCTGGTGCGCCGCTGCTGGCGATCGAAGTTGATGTCGGTATTGCGCGTCAGGCGCTCGACCGGGGTGGTGAGCACCCAGCCGACGATCTCGTTGTTGTAGCGGATCGGGTGGCGCGGCCCCTCCTTCGGCAAGGGGCCCGAATGCCCGACCAAGCGATTGAACTGGCTGTCCACCACCCAAAACTGGGTGCGCCACCCCTTGGGCGGCAGATTGTGGCTGCTGTCGCTATTCTGCTCGAACGAACGCATGATCTGGTAGACCACCTGATCGTTGTTGCGCAGGAATATCCAGTTGCCATGATGGCTGTACTGTTCCTCCAGCGCTTCGCTCAGCATGTTGATGCGCTGCTCGTTGCTGCTCTTGATGTAATCGATAAAGCCGCGCTCAAAGCTGACGCGCACCCCCCAATGCATGGTGATCAACACCAGCATGCAGGTAGCGAAAATGGCCAGGAACAGTTTTCCGGTAATGCCTATCCTCATTGCAACCTCGTTGAGCCGGTACCCGGCTCTTTGGTCAGCGTGCGGTTGGGCGCGCTATCGGCCGGCACGCGCGCGAAGGCCAGCGCGGGCAGAGCGATAATCAACGCCATACAGCCGTAGCTGTAAATAAATGCGCTGTGGATGGCCGGGCTATCGGCCACCACCTGGTGATGGGCGAAGCTGCCGATCAAGATGCCGGCGACGCTGACGCCGAGGCTCATCGACAGCTGCATGACCATCGACAGCAGACTGTTGCCGCTGCTGGCCAGCCGGTCCGGCAGATCTTTCAGCGTCAGGGTGTTCATCGCCGAGAAGCGCAGTGAGTTGATCATCCCCTGGAAGAACAGCACCACCGGCAGCAGCCACAGCCAGCCGAGCATCGCCGCCAGCAGGAAGCTCAGGCTGACCAGCGCCAGCAGCAGCGTGGCGGCCACCAGCACGTTGCGGTAGCCGAAGCGGTTGACTACCTGCACCACGATGCGTTTCATGCCCATGCTGCCGATGATCATCGGGATCATCATCAGCCCGGCGTGGAACGGCGTGAAACCCATGCCCACCTGCAGGAACAGCGGCGTCATGAACGGCAGCATGCCGCTGCCGATGCGCCCCAGCAGGCTGGCCAGCAGCCCGATTTTGTAGGTCGGGGTGCGCAGCAGCCGCAGCGAGAACAGGGCGCGGCTATTGCCGTAGGCATGCCAAACATACCCTAACAGCGCCGCTGCGCCCAGCGCCACCAGGCCGGCGATGGCGCCGCCGGACAGCCCCATGCCTTTATGGCCGTCGAGCGCCAGCGTCAGCGACGCCATGCCGATCGCCAGCAGGATAAAGCCGCTGAGATCGAAGCGGCGGGTCTGCATTTGGTAGTTGGGCATCAGCAGCAGCGTGGCGATGGCGCCCACGATGCCCACCGGAATATTGATCAGGAAAATCCAGTGCCAACTGGCGTATTGCACCAGGAAACCGCCGAGCGCCGGCCCCATCAGCGGGCCGATCTGGCCCGGCAGCGTCACGAAGGTCATCGCCGCCATGTACTGCTCGCGCGGCACGATCTTCATCACCGTCAGGCGCCCGACCGGCACCATCATCGCGCCGCCGACGCCCTGAATCACGCGCGAGGCGATCAGCTCGTTCAGGGTTTCCGAGCGGGCGCAGAGGAGGGAGCCGAGGGTAAACAGCACGATGGCGCTGAAAAACACTCGCTGTACGCCGACCTTGTCCGCCAGCCAGCCGCTGGCCGGCAGCGTCACCGCCACCGTCAGCACATAGGAGACGATCACCGACTGCATGCGCAGCGGGTTCTCCCCCAGGCTGGCGGCCATCGAGGGCAGGGCGGTGTTGACGATAGTGGTATCCAGCGTCTGCATAAAGAAGCCGAATGCCACTATCCAGAGTTGCCAGCGTACGGTGGCGGCGTGTTTCATCAGCATCGGTCGGCCATTAATGGGGCAGTGGAGCCAGTTGCTTGTTGCGGCGGAACTTCGCCTGCAGCCGGTCGAAGTAAAGGTAGACCACCGGGGTGGTGTACAGCGTCAGCAGTTGGCTCATCACCAGGCCGCCGGCGATGGTGATGCCGAGCGGCTGGCGCAACTCCGCGCCGTCGCCGCGGGTCAGCACCAGCGGCAGCGCGCCGAACAACGCCGCCAGCGTGGTCATCATGATCGGCCGGAAACGCAGCAGGCTGGCCTGGAAAATCGCCTCGCGGGCGCTGATGCCGCCGTTGCGCTGCGATTCGAGCGCGAAGTCGACCATCATGATGGCGTTTTTCTTCACGATGCCGATCAACAGCATGATGCCGATCAGCGCGATCAGGCTGAACGGCGCGCCGAACAGCTCGAGCGCCAGCAGCGCCCCCACGCCGGCGGAAGGCAGCGTGGAAAGGATGGTCAGCGGATGGATATAGCTCTCGTACAGCACGCCGAGCACGATATACACCGTGGCGATCGCCGCCAGGATCAGGATCAGCTGCGACTTCAGGGTGTCCTGGAACACCTGGGCGGTGCCGGCGAACGCGCCGCGCACCGTAGACGGCACGCCGAGCTGAGTCATGGTGCGCTCGACCGCGGCGGTGGCGTCCGACAGGCTGCCGCCGTCCGGCAGGTTAAAGGAGACGGTCGAGGCGGCGGACAGCCCCTGATGGTTGACCGACAGCGGCGCGTTGGCCGGCCGCCAACTGGCGAAGTAGGAGAGCGGTATCGCTTTGCCTTCGTTGTTGATGATGAACATTTTGTCCAGCGAACTCACGTCCTGGGTGTAGGGTGGCGCCACTTCCATCACGACTTTGTATTGGTTGAGCGGTTGGTAGATGGTCGAAATCTGTCGCTGGCCGAAGGCGTTGTTCAACAGGTTGTTGGCGTCGGACACCGAAATGCCGAGGCGCGCCATGGTTTCGCGATCGTAGACCAGATCCATCTCCGAGCCTTTATCCTGCTGATCCGAGTTGACGTCCGCCAGCTCGGGCAATGCGGCCAGTGCGGTGCGGATCTTCGGCTCCCATTCGCGCAGCGCAGCGAGATCGTCCGCCAGCAACGTATATTGATAGCTGGCGTTGGCCTGCCGGCCGCCGACGCGGATATCCTGCACCGCCATCAGAAACAGGCTGGCGCCCGGTTCTTTGGCCAAGCGGGCGCGCAGGCGGGCGATCACTTTCTGCGCGTCGTCGCTGCGTACCGACAGGGGTTTCAGTGAGATGAACATCGAACCGCTGTTGGTGCGCGAACCGCCGGTAAAACCGGTGACGTTTTCCACGTCCGGATCTTCGCGCACGATTTTCATGAAGTCTTCCAGTTTGCCGCGCATCGCCTGGAACGAAATGCTTTGGTCGGCCTGGATAAAGCCCATCAGGCGGCCAGTATCCTGTTCCGGGAAGAAGGTTTTCGGGATGCTGATATACAGCCAAACGTTGAGCGCCACGGTGGCGAGGAACACCGCCAGCACCCAGCGCGAGTGGCCGAGCACCCAGTTCAGCGAGCGCCCGTAGCCCTGCTGCAGCCCCAGCAGCATTTTACCGAAGCCGCGCGCCCGCCGCTGCGAACGCGGCGGCTGGTGGCGCAGCAGGTAGGCGCACATCATCGGCGTGAGCGTCAGCGAGACGATCAGCGACAGCCCGATCGACACCGACAGGGTGACGGCGAACTCGCGGAATAGCCGGCCGGGCAGGCCTTCCATCAGCAGCAGCGGGATAAACACCGCCACCAGCGAAACGCTCATCGACAGCACGGTGAAACCGACCTCCCGCGCGCCCAGCAGCGCGGCGTTGATCGGTTTCATGCCGGCCTCGACGTGGCGGGAAATGTTTTCCAGCACCACGATGGCGTCGTCCACCACAAAGCCGGTGGCGATGGTCAACGCCATCAGCGACAGGTTGTTGAGGCTGAACCCGCACAGATACATGGCGGCGAACGAGCCGATCAGCGACACCGGTACGGCGACCGCCGGGATCAGCGTGGCGCGCCCGGAGCGCAGGAAGATGAACACCACCAGGATCACCAGCCCGATGGCGATCGCCAGCGACTGCTCCACCTCGGCCAGCGACGCGCGGATGGTCGGCGAACGATCCTGCGCGACGTTGAGTTGAATCGAAGCCGGGATATTCTCCTGCAGGGCGGGCAGCTCGGCGCGAATGCGATCGACGGTTTCGATGATGTTGGCGTCCGGCGCGCGGCTGATGGCCAGAATGATCGCCGGTTTGGCGTCGGTCATCCCGGCGTTGCGCACGTCTTGCACCGAGTCTTTGACCTCGGCCACGTCGGCTAAACGCACCGCCGAGCCGTTGTTGTAATGAATGATCAGCGGACGATAAGCATCGGCGGTTTTCAGCGCGTCGTTGGCCTGGATCTGCCAGCGCTGCTGCGGGTTTTCCACGGCGCCCTGCGGGCGGCGCACGTTGGCGTTGGCGATGGCCTGCCGTACGGTGTCCAGCGACACGCCCTGATTGAACAGCGCCGAAGGGTTCAGCTCCACCCGCACCGCCGGCAGCGAGCTGCCGCCGACGGAAACGTCGCCGACGCCCTCGGTCTGGCTGATCTTCTGCGCCAGCTGGGTGGAGGCGAAATCGTAAAGCTGCCCCTGACTGTAGGTGTCCGAGGTCAGCGTCAGGATCATGATCGGCGCGTCGGATGGGTTGACCTTGCGGTAGCTGGGGCGGCTCGGCATGCCGGTCGGCAGCAGGCTTTGCGCGGCGTTAATCGCCGCCTGCACGTCGCGCGCGGCGCCGTTGATATCGCGATCGAGATCGAACTGCAAAATGACCCGGGTACTGCCGAGCGAGCTCATCGAGGTCATTTCGTTAACCCCGGCGATGCGGCCCAGCGCGCGCTCCAGCGGCGTTGCCACCGAGGACGCCATGGTTTCCGGCGAGGCGCCCGGCAGCGACGCGCTGATCGAAATCACCGGAAAATCCACCTGCGGCAGCGGCGACACCGGCAGCAGGCGAAAGCCGATCGCGCCGCTGATGGCGATGGCCAGCGTCAGCAGGGTGGTGGCCACCGGCCGGTGAATGAACAGGGCGAAGAATTTCACGGCAGCTCCTGCGTATCCGGCTGGCGATGCGTGTTGCGCGCCAGTTTGTCAAACAGCAGGTAGATCACCGGCGTGGTGAACAGCGTCAGGATCTGGCTCATGATCAAACCGCCGACCATACAGACGCCGAGCGGATGCCGCAGCTCCGCGCCGACGCCGGTGCTCAGCATCAGCGGCAGCGCGCCGAGCAGGGCCGCCAGCGTGGTCATCAGGATCGGCCTAAAACGCAGCAGACAGGCCTGATAGATGGCGTCGCGCGGCGATAAGCCCTGCTCGCGTTCCGCCGCCAGCGCGAAGTCGATCATCATGATGGCGTTCTTCTTCACGATGCCGATCAGCAGGATGATGCCGATGATGGCGATCACGTCCAGCTCGCTGCCGGCCATCATCAGCGCGAGCAGTGCGCCGACCCCGGCGGTCGGCAGGGTGGAGAGGATGGTCACCGGATGAATGAAGCTTTCATACAGCACGCCCAGCACGATGTACATCGCCACTACCGCCGCCAAAATCAGCCACAGCGTGTTGCCGAGCGCCGCCTGGAAGGCCAGGGTCGCCCCCTGGAATTGGGTGGTGATGTCCCTTGGCATGTTGAGATTTTTTTCCGCCTGGGTGACCGCGTCCACCGCTTCGCCGAGCGAGTAGCCGTCGGCGACGTTGAACGAAACGGTGGCCGACGGGAACTGATCGAGATGGTTGACCGACAGCGGGCCGAAGCGCTCTTCGATTTTGGCGATGGCGCTCAGCGGCACTACGGCGCCGTCGTTGCCGCTCAGACGGATCTCATTGAGCGCCGCCAGCCCCGGTGTCGCGCTGACGTCGTGCTCCAGCACCACGCGGTATTGGTTGGCCTGGGTGTAGATGGTGGAGATCAGGCGCTGGCCGAACGCGTTGTACAGCGCATTGTCCACGTCGCTCATGGTGACGCCGAGGCGGGAGGCCGAATCGCGATCGACGTTGACGTAGGCCACCAGCCCCTGATCCTGCCAGTCGCTGGTGACGTCCGCCAACTGCGGGGTTTGTTTCAGCTCATCCATCAGCTGCGGCACCCACAGGCTGAGATCGTCCAGCGACATCGCCTGCAGGGTGAACTGGTACTGGGTGCGGCTGACCTGGGTATCGATGGTCAGATCCTGCACCGGCTGCAGGTACAGCTTCACGCCGGGGAACTGCGCCGTTTGCTGCTGCAGGCGGCTGATGATCGCCGGAATGCGGTCGCTGCGTTCGCTCAGCGGTTTCAGGTTGATCTGCAGCCGGCCGCTGTTGAGCGTGGCGTTGCTGCCGTCGACGCCGACGAACGAGGTCAGGCTTTCCACCGCCGGATCCTTGAGGATCTGCGCCGCGACCTGCTGCTGGCGCTCGGCCATGTTGCTGAACGAGACGCTCTGCGGCGCTTCCAGCGTGCCCTGAATGATGCCGTTGTCCTGCACCGGGAAGAAACCTTTCGGGATCAGCAGGTACAGCAGCACCGTCAGCGCCAGGGTGCCCACGGCCACGCCGAGCGTCAGCCAGGGATGGTTAAGCACCGTTTTCAGCCACTGGCCGTAGCGCGCGATCACCCGCTCGAAAAAGCGTTCGGAGGCGGCAGAAAAACGGTTCTGCTTGCGCAGCGATTCGTGGCTGAGCATGCGCGCGCACATCATCGGCGTCAGCGTCAGCGACACCACGGCGGAGATCAAAATCGCTACCGCCAGCGTGACGGCGAACTCGCGGAACAGGCGGCCGACGATGTCGCCCATGAACAGCAGCGGGATCAGCACCGCCACCAGCGAGAAGGTCAGCGAGATGATGGTGAAGCCGATCTCGCCGGCCCCTTTCAGCGCGGCGTCGAGCGGCTTTTTCCCTTTCTCGATGTAGCGCGAGATGTTCTCGATCACCACGATGGCGTCGTCCACCACGAAGCCGGTGGCGATGGTCAGCGCCATCAGCGTCAGGTTGTTGATGGAGAAGCCGAGGAAGTACATGGCGGCGAAGGTGCCCACCAGCGACAGCGGCACCGCCACGCTGGGGATAATGGTCGCCGGCACGTTGCGCAGGAACACGTAGATCACCATCACCACCAGCGCGACTGCCAGCAGCAGCTCGAACTGCACGTCGCTGACCGAGGCGCGGATGGTGGTGGTGCGATCGGTCAGCATCTTGACATCGACCGACTTGGGCAGGCTTTTAATCAGCGTCGGCAGCATTTCGCGGATGCTGTCGGCGGTGGTGATGACGTTGACGCCGGGCTGGCGTTGGATGTTCAGCACGATCGCCTGCTGCTGGTTGGCCCAGGCCGCCAGCCGGGTGTTTTCCGCCCCTTGTTCGATGGTGGCGATATCCTGCAGGCGGATCGCCGCGCCGTTTTGATAGGCGACGATCAGCTGGCGATAGTCGTCGGCGGATTTCATTTGGTCGTTGGCGGACAGGGTGACCGATCGGGTCGGGCCGTCAAGGCTGCCTTTCGCCGAGTTGACGTTGGCGTTGCTGATGGCGGCGCGGATGGTTTCGCTGTTCAGGCCATAGGCGGCGACCGCCGCGGCGTTTAATTTTACGCGCACCGCCGGGCGTTGGCCGCCGGCCAGGGTCACCAGGCCGACGCCGGTCACCTGAGAAATTTTTTGCGCTACGCGGGTTTCCACCATGTCTTCCACCTGCGTCATTGGCATGGCGGTGGAGGTCACGGCCAGCGTCAGGATCGGCGGATCGGCGGGGTTAACCTTGCTGTAAATCGGCGGGTAGGGCAGATCGTTCGGCAGCAGGTTGGTGGCGGCGTTGATCGCCGCCTGCACTTCCTGCTCCGCGACGTCGAGCGGCAGCGTCAGCTGGAATTGCAGCGTCACCACCGAGGCGCCGCCGGCGCTTTGCGACGCCATTTGCTTCAGGCCGGACATCTGGCCGAACTGGCGTTCCAGCGGCGCGGTAATGGCGGAGGTGACCACGTCCGGGCTGGCGCCGGGGTATAGCGTCACCACCTGAATGGTGGGGTAATCCACTTCCGGCAACGCGGATACCGGCAGCGCGCGATAGCCGATAATCCCCGCCAGCAATATCGCCACCATCAGCAGCGTGGTGGCGACCGGGCGCAGAATAAACAGGCGGGACGGACCGCCGCCGGCGTTGGGAGGCATCACCTGCATCAGGACTTCCTCTGAACGTCAGGTTCGCGCTTGGCTTTTGACGTCGCAGGCGCGTCGTTCGGCGCGAGCACTTCCACCTGCATGCCTTCGGTCAGGCGATCGATGCCGTCGGTCACCACCCGATCGCCGGCGTTGAGGCCGGCGCTGATCACCACCTGCCGGCTGTCCTGCACGCCGGCGGTGACCCGATGTTTGCTGACCTTGTTGTCTTCGCCGAGCGTCCAGACGAAGTTGCCTTCGTTGCCCATCTGCAGCGCGGCGGTCGGGATCACCACCGCATCGTGCAGGGTATCCACTTGCAGCCGCGCGTTGACGAACTGGTTGGGGAACAGCGCGTCATCTTCGTTGGCGAAACGCGCTTTCAGCTTGATGGTGCCGGTGGCGGTATCAATTTGGTTGTCCAGGCTCAGCAGCGAACCGGTCGTCAGCTTGTTCTGGTTGGTGCGATCCCAGGCTTCGACGCTCACCGGCCCGGCTTTTTGCGCCTTGAGCAGATCGGCGATGTTGCCTTCGGGCAGCGTGAACACCACGTCGATCGGGTGCGTCTGCGTGATCACCACCAGACCGGTGGTGCTGCCGCTGGTGACGTAGTTGCCGACGTCGACCAGTTTCAGGCCGACGCGGCCGTCGATTGGCGCAGTGATGCGGCTGTAGGTGATCTGCAGTTTGGCGCTGTCGACCGCGCCCTGATCGGCCTTGATGGCGCCTTCGGTTTGCTGCACCAGCGAGGCCTGCGTATCCAGCTCCTGACGGGAGACCAGATTGCTTTTCACCAATTGCTGATAGCGCGCCAGATCGCGCCGGGCGTTGGCCAGCGTGGCCTGATCTTTCGCCAACTGTCCCTGCGCCTGGGTCAGCTGCACCTGGAACGGCCGGGGATCGATCTCCGCCAGCAGATCGCCGGCTTTGACCTGCTGGCCTTCGGTAAAGTGGATCGCCATCAGTTGGCCATCGACCCGGCTGGTGACGGTCACGGTATTGGCGGCGGTGGCGGTGCCCAAGCCGGAAAGATAGCGCGGCACCGTCTGTTGTGTGGCCGTCGCCGCCTGCACCGGCGACATCGGCGCGCCGCGCCGCCCGCCCGCCGCGCGACCGGCCCCCGCTTTGCCGCCGGTCTGCTGCGCGCCCGGGGCCGTGCCGGCCGGCGGTTGAGCGGCGTTAAAATAACGCCAGGCGAAGACGGCGGCGATGACCAAGATGGCCGCAACCAGCAGGCGCGGCATCAGGGAACGGCGTTGGGGTTTTGCATTCATGGTGGTGAAAATTCTCTCCAAAAGGCAGGGGGGCGGGCACTCATTGCCACAAAAATGACACTCCTTACAGGATACTAGTTTAGCCAGCGGGGACGGCATAAAAATGAAGGAAATATGGAGGAACCGTCAGCATTGTCTTAATAAGTGGGTGATTTGAGCGTGCTATGTTTATAAGTGATTTGTTTCAGCTTATAGCCAATACGTTTTAACGGTTTCCTGCATTTGGCGCTAATAATTAACAGGCAAATCATTTAACCCATGGAGCCTTTGTGATGAGCAAGAAACAACTGGGCCGTTCGGGCATTCAGGTGCCGGCGTTGACCTTTGGCGGCAACGTGTTCGGCTGGACGGCGGATCAAGCGACCTCGTTCAGCCTGCTGGATGCGCTGGTGGACAATCAGCTCAACTTTATCGATACCGCCGACGTTTATTCCAGCTGGGCGCCGGGCAACCGGGGCGGCGAATCGGAAACCGTCATCGGCGAATGGCTGAAGAAGAGCGGCAAGCGCGACCAGGTGATCATCGCCACCAAGGTGGGCAAACCGATGGGCGAAGGCAAACAGGGGCTGTCGCCGCGCTATATTCAGCAGGCGGTGGAGGATTCGCTGCGGCGCCTGCAAACCGATTATATCGATCTCTACCAGTCGCACGACGATGACCGCGATACGCCGCTGGAAGAGACGCTGGCGGCGTTCGATGCGCTGATCAAGGCCGGCAAGGTGCGGGCGATCGGCGCCTCCAACTATCAGGCGGATCGCCTGGAAGAAGCGCTGCGGGTGAGCGAGAACAACGGATTGGCGCGCTACGAAACCCTGCAGCCGGAATACAATCTGTATGCGCGCGAAGGGTATGAAGCCGAGCTGGAAGGCGTGGCGCAGCGCCACGGGCTCGGGGTGATCAATTTCTTCGCGCTGGCCAGCGGTTTTCTGACCGGCAAATACCGCAGCAAAGCGGACGAGGGCAAAAGCCAGCGCGGCGATCGCATCGTCGAACGCTACCTGAACCCGCGCGGTTTCCGCATTCTGGCAGCGCTGGATCAGGTGGCGGGCAAACACGGCAGCTCTCCGGCGCAGGTCTCGTTGGCCTGGCTGATTGCGCGTCCGAGCATCACCGCGCCGATCGTCAGCGCCACCTCGTTGCCGCAGCTGGATGAGTTGGTCAGCGCCACCCGCCTGACGCTGGATGCGGACGACATTCAGACGCTGAACCACGCCAGCGCTGAGTAAGAGCCGCCGGCGATTTTGCTCTATGCTGAAGGGGTCAATATGACTTATTCAGGAAACTGCAATGTCTGGCGATATCATCAACGACCTCGCGGCGCTGGAACAGCTTTACGGCAAACCTGCCGCGCCCTCGGTTTTTAAAGAAGTCAGCTATATCCACCCGGCGTACCGTCCGTTTATCGAGGCGGCGCCGTTTGCCGCCCTCTCGACGGTCGGGCCGGACGGCATGGATGTCTCCCCGCGCGGCGATCCGGCCGGTTTTATCCAGATCGAAGACGAGAAAACCCTGCTGTTGCCGGATCGGCGCGGCAATAATCGCATCGATAGCCTGCGCAATATCCTGCACGATAACCGGGTGGCGCTGCTGTTGCTGATCCCCGGCATCGGCGAAACGCTGCGGATTAACGGGCGGGCGGAGATCGTGGTGGCGCCGGCGATGTTGCAGCGCTTCGCCCACCGCAACCAGCTGCCGCGTTCGGTGCTGCGCATTCGGGTGGAGGCGGTGTTCTTCCAGTGCAGCCGGGCGATCTTGCGTTCGGGGTTGTGGGAAGAGGGCCGCCGCCTCGAACGTTCGGCGCTGCCCAGCCCCGGCCAAATCTTGGCTGCGGTGAGCCAAACGCGCTTCGACGGTGAGGAGTACGACAGCGCGCTGCCGCAGCGGCTGAAGGATACGCTGTATTAATCGCCGTGGCGTTCGCGCCACGTTTGCCGGTTAAGCCGGTACAAGACGTGCTGTTGCAGCGGATGGCCCGCCGGCAGGCGCGGGTGCAGGAAGGTTTCACCGTCGAAGCGCATACCGATGCGCGTCATCACCCGGCGCGACGGCTGGTTATCTTCGGCGGTGAAGGACACCACTTCCGGCAGGTGCAGCGTGTCGAAGGCGCACGCCAGCGCGGCGCGCGCCGCCTCAGCGGCGTAGCCGTTGCCCCAGTGAGCCGCCGCCAGCCGCCAGCCAATCTCCACGCAGGGGGAGCAGGGCAGGTCGTCACCCGGCCGCGCCAGCCCGACAAAGCCGATAAAAGGCGCGCCGTCTTTCACTTCCACCGCCCACAGCCCCCAGCCGTGTTGTTGCATGAAGGCGCGGATGCGTTCGGCCTGCGCGCGGCTTTCCTCGGCCGTCATCAGCGCCGGGAAATAGCGCATCACCTGCGGATCGGCGTTAAGCGCGGCGAAGGCCGGCAGATCGTCGTCACGCCAGGGGCGCAGCCGCAGCCTGGCGCTGTCGAGGGTAAGCAAGGTGGACATGATAGGGCCTCCAATAAACAAAGGCGCGGCGAGCCGCGCCCTTGGGCTGTCAACGGAACAGCGTTTGCGCCCAGCGCGCCAGCCCGGCGGTGACCGAGCCGAAGTCGTTGCCGCCGACGATCGGAATGCCCGGCAGCTGCTGTTGCAGCGCGGCGCGCAGCAGCGGCGAACGCGCGCTGCCGCCGGTCAGGTAGATCACCTGCGGCGCGGTCTGGCTGCTGGCCAATGCGGCGCTGACCTGCTCCTGGATGCGCATCAATGGCTGCGAGATGGCGTCGGCGAGCTGATCCTGGCTGATGCTCTCCGCCAGATCGGCCTGCACGAAATTGAGCGGCGCGCTGATGGCCGTTTGGCCGGACAGGGCGATCTTACTCTCTTCGGCCGCACGCACCAGTCGGTAGCTCAGGCGCTGCTGGTACACTTTCAGCAGGCGTTTCACCTTTTCCGGCTCTGCCGCGTCGAGGATCAGATCGCGCAGCACGCGGCCGTTGGCGGCGCTGTAGAAATCGTTTTGCGCCGGCACGTCGTTGGTCGCCACCGCGTTCCAGTAAGGCAGCGCCGGCAGGGCGATGCCCTTCGCGGTTTCGCCGCCGAGGCCGAACAGCGGCATCAGCTGTTTGAAGGCCAGCATGATGTCCAGATCGTTACCGCCGACCCGGCAGCCGCTGTGGCCCAGCAGGCTCTGCTGGCGATCGGCGCGGTCGCGCCACTGCGGCCCCATCAGCAGCACCGAGCAGTCGGTGGTGCCGCCGCCGATGTCCACCACCAGCACGGTTTGCTCTTCGCTCAGCGTCGCCTCGAAGTCCAGCCCCGCCGCCACCGGCTCGAACTGGAATTCAATCTCCTTGAAACCGGCGCGTTCGGCGGCGCGCTGCAAAATGCCCTGCGCCTGCCGGTTGGCTTCGTCGCCGCCGATGCCCTGGAAGTTGATCGGCCTGCCGATCACCGCCTGATCGATGCCGGTTTGCAGCACGTTTTCCGCCTGGCGTTTGATGTGGAACATCATGGCGCACACCAGGTCTTCGAACAGCGCGATCTGCTGCGGCTTCAAGCCGTTGGCGCCGAGGAAGGACTTCGGCGAGCGCACGAAGTACACCTCTTCCGGATCTTCCATATAGTGCGCCAGCGCCTGCAGGCCGAACAGCACGCTGTCGCCGTTGACCGGAATGTCTTCTTCGCGGTTGTAACTGATGGCGCGGCGCAGCAGCTGCTGGTTTTCTTCGCTGCCGGTCGGGATCTGCCAATGGCGGTGCAGGCATTCGCTCACCGCTTCGCGGGTCGGCGCGCACAGCATCGAAGGCAGATAGGGCGCGTTGTTTTCCAGCGTCAACAGCTCGGGGCCGTGGTCGCGCATCACTGCAACGGAACAGTTGGCGGTCCCGTAATCGAATCCAATAAACATCTCTTTTTTGTCCCCATGCCAATGAAGGGGGGCGACTTTACCCGAGACGGGGCCGGCGGGCAATGCGCCAATGCGCGAGTGTCGAAAAATTTAGCGGGCGCGGCGGCGGCGTGCTTAACTTAATGTCCGAATTCCGCACGTCAGCGCGCTAGCCGAGTCCCATAATGCAGAAAAAACCGAACCCGAGCGTTGCCATGAATACTCAACAGCAAGCGTTGTACGACGCGCTGCGCGCGCGTGACCGCAAATTCGACGGCCGTTTTTTCGTCGGCGTCTCTTCCACCGGCATCTATTGTCGCCCGGTGTGCAGCGCCCGCACGCCGAAGCTGGAAAACTGCACCTTTTATCCGAGCGCGGCGGCGGCTGAACTGGCGGGGTTTCGCCCCTGCCTCAAATGCCGACCGGAACTGGCGCCCGGCCTGGCGCTGATCGATCTGGGCAACCGCTATGCGCAGGTGGCGGTGCAGCTCATCGAGCAGGGCTATCTGTCCGAACACAGTTGCGAAGCGCTGGCGGCGCGGCTGGGCATTTCCGATCGCCATCTGCGGCGCATCTTCGCCGAACAGTTTGGCGCCTCGCCGATCGATTACGCGCAGTCGCACCGGTTGCTGCAGGCCAAGCGCCTGCTGGCGGACACCGATCTGCCGCTCAGCGAAGTGGCGTTCGCCGCCGGTTTCGGCAGCCTGCGGCGTTTCAATGAGCTGTTCAAGGCGCGCTATCGCCTGATACCGTCAGCGCTGCGCAGCGGCGGCGCGCGCGGTGAACGGGCCGCCGCCAGCGGGCTGGTGTTTCACCTGGGCTATCGGCCGCCCTATGACTGGGAGCGCATGCTGAATTTCTTGCAGGCGCGCGCCGTGCAGGGCGTGGAGCGGGTCGACGGACGCCGCTACCTGCGCTCGATCGCCGTCAGCCAGGGCGGCACGGAACACCGCGGCTGGGTCAGCGTGCAGCCGGAAGAAACGCGCAATCGGGTTCGGGTCGAGATCGCGCCTGCGCTCAGTCTGGTGACGACGGAGGTGTTGCGCCGGGTGCGCCTGCTGTTTGATCTGGATGCCGCGCCGGATCGCATCAATGAGGCGCTGGGCTCGCTGGCGGCCGATGCGCCGGGGCTGCGCCTGCCGGGCTGCGTGAACAGTTTCGAGCAGGCGGCGCGGGCGGTGCTGGGGCAGTTGGTCAGCGTGAAAATGGCGGCGACCTTCGCCGGGCGGATGGCTGAACGCTGGGGGGAAGCCCTGGCGACGCCGCATGAGGGCATCACCCATGTCTTCCCCACCGCAGAACGGGTGGCGCAGCTGCAGCCCGAAGAACTGCGCCCGCTCGGGGTGCAGCTGAAGCGCGCGGCGGCGCTGATCGAGATCGCCCGCGCGCTGGGCGAAGGGCGGCTGCAGCTCGATAACGTGCTGGATATCGAACAGGGCATCGAGGCGCTGACCGCGCTGCCGGGCATCGGCAGCTGGACCGCCAGCTATATCGCGATGCGCGCCTGGTCGTGGCCGGACGTGTTCCTGGCCGGCGATTACCTGATCAAACAGCGTTTTCCCGGCATGACGCCGCGCCAGATAGAACGCTACGCTGAACGTTGGCGCCCGTGGCGTTCTTACGCCACGCTGCATCTGTGGCACAACGGCGGCTGGGCGCCGGAAGGGGAGAGTTGAACGCAGAGCTAGCGAGGGGTGTCGATCAGCTGCAGCAGGCGGCTCATGCCCTCGCGCATCAGGAACGCCAGCAGCTTTTCCCGCTCGGCCGGCGTCAGGTGGTAGTAATACTCGATCCAGACCCGTATCGGATCCTGGCGTTTGACGTCGTAATCCGGATGGTCGGTTTCGCGCAACGCCGACAGGCTGCGCGCGCCGAACGGCAGACTGTCGATATGGTATTCCAGCGCTTTGCCCTGTACGCCGCTGCGGCGGCGGCTGACCCAGCCTTCACGCCGGGCCATCAAATTGACCCCTTGCGGAGTTGAAGGCAACCCCGCCTTACCCATCAGTTCCCTGGCGGAAAACCATTTCTTTTCCATAGTCCCTTATCCCTGAGCCATCACCTGCCGAGGAAAATCAACGGAAACGCTGATAGTCGCATGGGCGCTTCATCTTACTTAATCGTTTAAGCTTCAGGTGTTATTTATATCACTAATCTTGTCTTGGTTAATATCATGTAACGAACGAGATGCGAGGCGCCGCCCGGGAGACGGCGCCTGAGAGGGGGGAGAAGGTTAACGGATGCCGAAATAGCCGTCGCTGAGCAACACCGCCAGCGGCTGCTCCAGCGCCACCTGGTCGCCGTCCGCCAGATCGACGCCGATATCGCGCAGCGCCTGCAGCGTCACCGGCTGGTGAGCCGGCCCGGCGAAGGTCTGCGCTTTAATGCGATGCGCCGCGCCGTTGAGCATCGAGACCATCAGCTCGTCCATCTGGTTGCAGTGCACGTTGGTGATAAAGCGCTCATCGATGCGAATGATGTCGATCTTCTGATCGCTGAGTTCATCGAACGCATTGATGTTATGTCCGAAGCCGTTGACGATCAGCCGGCAGCCCTGCTGCTGCAGTTCGCGGAGAAATGCTCGACACTGCGCGGCGTGCTCCAGTATCGCGGCCTCATCGACGCTGAACAGCAGCGCCTGCGGCGGCAGCGAGGAAGCGCGCACCGTTTCCGTCAGGTAGCGCTGGAAGTCGGCGCTCAGCAGGCTGTCGATGGCCAGCGGCAGCGCGAGCGACAGCCCTTTGCGTTTGATGTCGTCGGCATATTTCACCAGCAGTTGCGCCGCCGTCCAGCGGTCGATGTCCGGCATCAGGCCGTACAGCTGCGCGGCGGCGATGAACGCCTCGTGCGACAGCGGGCGGTCGTCCGGCGCCATCACCTGCAGTGTTACCTGGTGAAACGCGGCCGACAGCGGCGTCGCCGGCGGCGCGACCGCGTGAGTCAGCAGCCGCAGTTGCCCCTCGCTGATGATCGTCTGCACTTCCTGCAGGCTCAGCACCTCGTGCTGCCGCTCCAGCAGCTGTTTCTGCCGCGTTTCGTACAGATAAACCTGGCCGCGCCCCTGGTGCTTGGCGGTGTAGCAGGCGATATCGGCCTGCGCCAGCAGTTCGCTGCTTTTGGCGTCGGCGCTGATGTGCGTGATGCTGGCGCTGGCGCCGACGCGGTAAATCTTCCCTTCCCAGTAGAACGGGTGCTGGCTGATTTGATTAACCACTTGCTGCACCAGCGATTTGGCCTGTTCCAGCCGGCAGTCGTACAGGATCAGACCGAACTCGTCGCCGCCCAGCCGGGCCAGGCAATCGCTATGGCGCAGCTGATGCCGCATCAGCTGGGCGATGTCCCGCAGCAGGGCATCGCCCGCCGCATGGCCGGCGGTGTCGTTCACCGCCTTGAACCGATCCAGATCGAGGAACACCAGCGAATGCGGCGACGACGGTTCCCCGCCGGCGACGATCGCCGCTTTCAGCTGTTTCTCGAAGCGGGTGCGGTTCGGCAATCCGGTCAGCGCATCGTGCGAGGCGCTGTAGCTGAGTTTTTTCATCAGTTCGCGCGAGGCGGTGACGTCCTGCAGCACCATCACCGCACCCATGGTTTCCCCGTCGAGGGTTTTCAGCGGTGAGACCGACTGCTGTACGTCGAAATAACGCCCGTCGCGGCTGTGCAGCACCAGCGCATAATCCGCCGGCCATTGCCGTGGGTATTGCGTGAGGTTTTCGATTTCCGGGCCGTCTTTGCCGTTGGTCAGGCGCACCACGCCGGCGACGGGCATGCCGATCGCCAGGTCGAGCGGCCAGCCGCACATCTGTTCCGCCACCGGATTCATAAAGGTGATGCGCTGGTGGCTGTCGGTGGAGATCACCCCTTCGCCGATGGCGTCGAGGGTGATGTGCAGGCGCTCTTTCTCTTCGTGCAGCGCCTCGGCGAGGCTCTTGAGTTCGGTCATGTCGATATTGGTGCCGATCAGGCGCAGCGGGCGGCCTTGGTCGTCGAGGATCACGTTGCCCTGGCCGCGGATATGGCGCAGTTTGCCGCTGCGCGTGATGATGCGAAATTCCATGATGAATGGCCGCGGCTGCGCCAGGATCTCGGCCAGCTCGCGATCGGTGCGCTCGCGATCTTCCGGCACCAGCAGGGTGCGCCACAACGCCAGCGTCGGCGTTTGGTCGGGGGTGAGATCGTAGAGTTCGAACATGCGCTGATCCCAGGTGAAGTTTTCCTGGCTCATCACCCATTCCCAGATGCCGACGCCGCCCACCTGGTTGGCCAGCGTGATGCGCTCCACCAACCGGTTGTTCTCCGCCTCGCTGCGCTTAAGGTCGCTGATGTCCTCCACCTGAGAGATGAAGTACAACGGCCGGCCTTCGCCGTCGCGCACCAGCGAGACCGCCAGCAGCGCCCAGACCGTCTGGCCGTCGCTGCGGATATAGCGCTTTTCCATGGTGTAGCTGCTGATATGGCCGTCGAGCAGTTCGTGCAGTTGGGTCAGGTCGGCGTTCAGATCGTCCGGGTGAGTGATCTCTTGAAAGGTCAGGCGATAAAGTCTTTCGGGCGGATAGCCGAGCAGCTTGCACAGCGCCTGGTTAACCTGCAGCCATTTGCCCTCCGGCGACACCAGCGCCATACCGATGGCGGAATACTCCAGCGCGCTGCGAAAGCGGCTTTCGCTCTCGACGATATGTTGCTTTTCCACCCGGAAGGTGTGCATCACCATCGCCATGGCGTGCGCCGGGATCAGGATCAGCAACATCGGCAGATAGAGGCCGAGTTCACCCAGGAAAGTGTGCTGGGAAGACTGAAGGCGCAGCAGGCCCAGCGACAGCAGGACGGTGATCAGCAGGAGAGTGCAGAAACAGACGGTGAAGGTTTCGAAGCGCGACAGGGCGATAGCCGCCCACAGCAGCGGCAGGATGACGAAGGTAAAGGGGAAGGGCAGATGCGTCAGCGCCAGATAGCTGAAGGCCAGCGAGCCCATCAGGGTCAACAGCAGCGGATACGGATTCAGCCCGGCCAACAGACGGCGGTGATAGGTGAGCCCGAGCGGCGCCAGCGACAGCACCCCTATCGCCTCAGAGATGAACCAGGTGCCGAACGATTGCCAAAACGTCTGGTTCGGCGTGGGGGTCAGTCCGGCGGCCAGCAGCGCGCTGAACAACGGGGTAAAGATCACCGCGCAGACCACGAAGCGCAGCCAACAGCCCAGATCGCTCAGCGGATCGATCGCCGGCAGCGTGCGGCGCAGCAGCAGAGCGCACACTGCCGCTTCCAGCAGGTTGATGGCGGCCAGCTTGACGGGAATGGCGCTGAGGCCGAACAGCAGGAAGCTGGCGAGCACGATGCCTGTGCCGCTGGCCAGCAGCGGCAAACCCCAATGACGCGGGGGATGGCGATACAACACGGCGATCGCGGCGGCGGTCGGGAACCACAGCGGCGTGAAGTGATGAGCCTCACTGGATAACGACAGGCTCAGCAAGGCGAGCAAAAATGTCGCCAGCGCCACGAACAGAGAATGTGTCAGCATAACGCCTTTGTGTGTGCCGAACGCGTTCGGCGCGCTGATATCCATAGACATCCTTACCGATGACCTCTGCCAGTGATTGGATTCATGACGTGGATGAATCAAGATGATTTATTGAAAAAGGGTAGTACAGCGCGGGAGGAAAACCTACCGGGAGGGCCGACTTTACTGCGTTAGCGCAAACCCGGCGACAGAATGACGAAAAAGCCGGCGCGGGGCCGGCTTTGAGCGTCTTACAGCAGGAACAGGGTGGCGAGACCGAGGAAGATGAAAAAGCCGCCGGTATCGGTCAGCGCGGTGATGAGCACGCTCGAGCCGACCGCCGGATCGCGGCCCAGTTTGAGCATGGTCATCGGGATCACCACGCCCATTAGCGCCGCCAGCAGCAGGTTGAGCAGCATCGCCAACGTCATCACGCCGCCCATCGCCGCGTCGCCGTACAGCAGCCAGGTGATCACGCCCATGATGCCGCCCCACACCACGCCGTTGATGATGGCGACGCCCAGCTCTCTGAGCATCAGGCGCGAGATGTTGCCGACTTCGATCTGGTGCAGCGCCAGCGCGCGCACGATCATGGTGATGGTCTGGTTGCCGGTGTTGCCGCCGATGCCGGCGACGATCGGCATCAGCGCCGCCAGCGCCACCAGCTGGGAAATAGTGTGCTCGAACAGGCCGATCACCCGCGAGGCGATGAATGCGGTACAGAGGTTGATCGCCAGCCAGGCCCAGCGGGTTTTGACCGCTTTGCTGACCGGGGCGAACACGTCTTCTTCCGGGCTTAAACCGCCCATGCGGCGCAGGTTGGTGTCGCTCTCTTCGTTGACGGCGTCGACGATCTCTTCGATGGTCAGGCGGCCCATCAGTTTACCTTTGGCGTCAACCACCGGGGCGCTGATCAGGTCATAACGTTCGAACGCGCCGGCCGCTTCATCGGCCTTGTCCTCAGGCTGAAAGGTGGCGGGATCGCTGTCCATCACTTCGCGCACCGGGATTTCCGGGTCGTTCAGCAGCACCGCGGTGAGCGGCAGTTCGCCCAGCAGGGTGTTTTTGCGATCGGTGACGAACAGTTTATCGGTGGCGTCGGGAATGGTTTTGCGCATGCGCAAAAAACGGTGCACCGCGCCGAGCGTGACGTCCGGCCGCACCGTCACCAGTTCGAAATCCATCATCCAGCCGACGCTGTCTTTGGCGTACTGGCTCATCTCGCGCACCTGAGCGCGCTGCTCCGGCTCCAGCGAGGTCAGCAACCGGCCCATCAGGTTACGCGGCAGGTATTGTGCCAGATAGGCCTGTTCGTCCACGTCCAGCGTTTTGATCGCTTTGAGCAGGTCTTTATCGCTCATTTCTTCGATCAGGCTGTCCCAGACCGGTTCGGCGACTTCCACCAGCGTCTGGCCGCGCTTGCTGTTGCCCACCAGCCGCCACAGCGCCATGCGTTCGTCCTGCGGCAGCGCCTCCAGCAAGTCCGCCAGGTCGGCGGCGTGCATGTCGTCAAGCAGGCCGGTAATTTCCGCCGTTTGGTTCAGCAGTTCGCTTTGGCTGAGGGCGTGTTCATCCCCTGGCCGGCCGAGAATGCCGTCGACCAATTCCTTATTGTTCAACAACAGAGTGAGAATGCGCTGGCGGTGTTCAGCGACTTTTTTGACGTTATGGGTTGCGGCTGACATGGTGTTCCTTAACGGGCGCTCGGCGTTCCTGACGCAGGCTCATTAAAAGATAGAGCATAGCGAGTGCCGGAGTCATTTTTATGAAACGGACGGGGCGCGGCGGTTATTCAGAGGAGGCGTCCTGTTGCGGCGCGCTGACTTCGGCGGCGTTTTGCGCAGCGGCCTGCTTTTTTTCCTGATGATGAGGCACCGCCACCACGGCGGCGTACAGCAGTCGGCCGACTAAAATGATAAAGCTGATAAACAACACTATCTTCGTCATCTGTCCGGTGGTTTTCTTGCGCATATATCACCCGGTATGCCGGTGTCCTGTGTTATTCGCTCGAGAATTTGTAACCGGATTTTAGGCGCTGATGACAAAAGTTGTCCATTTTTTTCCGGCGAGCGGCGCGCCGTATTAGGGTTTCGTTTAGGTTGGCGGAGCGGGGGCGGAAAGAAAAACCCCCTGGCTGGCAGGGGGCGCGGGATCAGGCGGAGCGCTGTTCGTCTTGCGAACCTTCTTCGTCGATCAGCAGCTTCCAGCCGACGACGTCGTTCCAGTAGGCCTGCTCGCGCTCGAAGTCCAGCTGCACCAGGTTGTTTTGCGCCAGGTAGCCGGCCGGGAAGCGCAGCGTCCAGTGGTTGTCGTCGGTGGTCAGGCGCAGCGTTTCCGGCGTGGTGGTCGACTGGCGCTGGTTGTTGAGCAGGGTGCTCAGACGCAGCAGCTGGATCAGCGGCAGGTAGTGTTTCTTTTTGAACAGGTTGAGGCGCGGCAGCTCTTCCAGCTTGATCGCCTTGCGGTGGAAACGCACCAACGCCGCCAACAGCAGCTGCTGTTCTTGGTTAAAGCCAGGCAGGTTGGAGTTTTGCAGAATGTAGGCCGAATGGCGATGCATGCCGCTGTGGTTGATGCTCAGCCCCACTTCGTGCAGCATGGCGGCCCATTTCAGCAGGGCTTCCAATTGCGGATGCACCAGCTTGGTGTTTTGCGCCATCCACTGCGAATAGAGCAGCTCGGTGGTTTCCAGCACCCGCTTGGCCTGTTCGCGGTCGATGTTGTAGTGATCGGCCAGGCTTTTGGCGGTGCGGCTGCGGATGTCCTGGTGGCGGAAACGGCCTTCCATTTCATACAGCACGCCTTCACGCAGCGCGCCGTCAGACAGGCGCAGATCGCGGATCGCCAGCGCATCGAACACGCCGCACAGGATAGCCAGCCCCGGCACGAACACCGATTGGCGATCTTCCGACAGCCCCGGCAGGCTCAGCGAGCTGAAGCTTTTGAACTGCAGCACCTGTTCGGCGAGCATTTCCAGGCGTTCCAGGGTGATCAGACCGTCTTTTTCACCCATCGCTACCAGCACTTCGTGGGCGGCCTTGATGGTGCCCGAGGCGCCCAGCGCGTACTGCCAGCCCTGAATGCGGTACTGCCAGGCCAGCGTTTCCAGCTTCTGCGCCGCCGCCAGCCGCGCGCGGCGGAAGTTGTTTTTGCTGATCTCGCCGCCCGGGAAGAACAGCTGGGCGAAGCTGACGCAGCCCATGCGGCGGCTTTCCGCCAGCAGCGGCTCGAAGTCTTCGCCGATCACCAGCTCGGTGGAGCCGCCGCCGATGTCGATCACCAGCTTGCGGCCTTTCTCCGGTTGAGTGTGCTCCACGCCCATGAAGATCAGGCGCGCTTCTTCCTGGCCGGCGATGATTTCGATCGGGTAGGGGATCACTTTGGCGGCGCGCTTGAGGAACACTTCGGCGTTCACCGCCTGGCGCAGGGTGTGGGTCCCGACGATGGTGACGTTATCCGCCGGGAAGCCCTGCAGCCGTTCGGCAAACAGCGCCAGGCAGGCCAGGCCGCGTTCTATCGCCTCTTCACTGAGTACGTTGTTGCTGTCCAATCCGTCGGCGAGATGCACCCGCTGTTTTAAACGGCCCAATACCTGTAAGGCGCCGTTGACGACGCGGGCGATCACCATGTGGAAACTGTTCGACCCGAGGTCGATGGCGGCGATTTCCTGCGGTTTGTTCGTTGCAGTGTTTTTTAGCGGCATAGTTGCTGGCCTACTGTCCTGGTTGTTCCAGAGCTTTTAAATACTCGTAAATAGCCACCTGGGCGCGCACTTTGCGGCGGTTGCCGCGCGGCACGTACTGGTTGCTCAGTTCTTTATCCACATAACGGGCCTTGACCGTATCACTGAACAGGATCTCCAGAATGTCCAGAACGCGCTGTTTCAGCGCCGGATCCAGCAGCGATACCGCCACTTCGATACGGTAATCTATGTTGCGGGTCATCCAGTCGGCGGAGGACAGATACACCCGTTTGTCACCTTTGTTGTCGAAAACGTAAACCCGATCGTGTTCCAAAAAGCGATCGACGATGCTGATCACCTGAATATTGTCGCTGATCCCCGGCAGGTTGGGAATCAGGGAACACATGCCCCGCACCAGCAGGCGGATCTTCACGCCGGCGCCGGACGCGGTATATAACCGATCTACCAGCCCTTTATCCACCAGATTATTTATTTTCAACATAATGCCGGCTTGTTCCCCGGCCTGGGCGTTGGCGATTTCGTTATCGATCAGCTCATACAACTTCAGGCGCGAGTTCTGCGGCGACACCATCAGGTTGTCGAAGGTGACCGGCCGGTAGGGGTTCTCGATAAAGTTGAATACCCGGCGCACCTCGTTGGTGATGCGCGAGTCGGCGGTCAACAGCGAATAGTCGGTGTAGATGCGCGCGGTTTTTTCGTTAAAGTTGCCGGTACCGATATGAGCATAGCGCACAATTTCATCGCCTTCACGGCGCGAAATCAGGAACAGTTTGGCGTGGATTTTCAGCCCCGGCGCCGAGAAGATCACGTGCACGCCGGCTTCGGTCAGGCGCTTCGCCCAATGAATGTTGGCCTCTTCGTCGAAGCGCGCCTGCAGCTCGACCACCACCGTGACCTTTTTGCCATTGTGCGCGGCGTGGATCATCGATTCGATGATGCGCGAATCTTTCGCCACGCGGTAGATGTTGATTTTGATCGCCAGTACGCTCGGATCGAACGACGCCTGGCGCAGCAGCTCCAGCACGTGTTCAAAGGTGTGGTACGGGTAGTAGAGCAGCACGTCCTTTTCGCGAATGGCGTCGAAGCCGTTGCGGAAACCGTCGAACCAGATGTGGCGCAGGCGCGGCAGCGGCTTGTTGACCAGATTGGCCTTGCCGACGTTCGGGAAGCTGATGAAGTCTTTGAAGTTGTGATAGCGGCCGCCGGCGATCACCGAATCGTAGTTGGAGATGCCCAGCTTGCCGCGCAGCAGCTCCACCATCTCGTTCGGCATGTCGCGCTGATAAACGAAGCGCACCGGCTCGGCGGTGAGGCGCTGTTTCAGGCTGGAGGACATCAGTTCCAGCAGGCTGGATTCCATTTCGGTGACCAGATCGTATTCGGCGTCACGGGTCATCTTCATCGAATAGGCGTTGAGCGCGTCGTAGTCAAAGAAGCCCTTGAAGATATCGTCCAGGCAGTAACGCAGGATGTTGTCGAGCAGGATCATCGGCTTGCGGCGGCGCGGCGCTTCCGGCGGCAGATTGACGAAGCGCGGCACCTTGTCGGACGGGATTTCCAGCAGCGCATAGTCGATGCGCGCGCCGCGGATGATCTCCACCGCCAGATAGGTGTAATCGTCTTTCAGGAACTGCACCAGGTTGGTGTCGTGGTTGATCAGGATCGGCGTGATGTGCTGGCGCAGGTGCTGTTTGAAATATTGCCGCAGCCAGATTTGCTGGTTCTCGGACACCTGGCGTTCGTTGATCAGGAAGATCTGGTTGCGCGCCATTTCCAGCAGCAGATCGTTGTACAGACCGTCGAACTCCTGATCGGTCTTCAGCACCTTGGCCTGGATCTTTTTCAGCAGATGGCGTGAGGAACCGGCGGAGCCTTGCTCTTCGCTGATCAGGATGCGCCGTTTGAGATCGGCGAAGCGGACTTTATAGAACTCGTCGAGGTTGTTGGAGTAAATGCCCAGAAAACGCATACGTTCAATCAGGGGATTGCTCTTATCTGCGGCTTCCTGCAACACGCGCTCATTAAAGGATAACCAGCTTAGTTCTTTTTCGATGTAGAGCTTTTCCTGACCCATTGCCACTCCAGTTCAAATTTAGAATAGGATCCGGGACGCAGCGCCCGGATGCCGCTCTAGTGTCCTTCATCATTATTGCGAGAGATTGACAGGAAAGTCCAACATATCCATTGCGTTGGCGCGCGGCGTTTTTCGGCGGCAATAAATTTTCCCCGCGGCGGGATGCCCGGCAGTGAAATGATCAGCATGAAATGACGGTTAGCAGGCTTATTCTTGGCGTTATAAAGCGTGTTTATGGTCATTTTTCAGCAATATATCAAATTCATATTGTCTGATGGCAGTGTAAAAAACCTGAGTTATGGCGGGTAACTTTGTCATGCAAACGTCATAAAACTGACATAAGATGCCCGGTTATCTTACGGCGCAAGCCCGATTACATCAGCGACAGCGAGACACATGACACAGACGACGGCCAATCAACATCCCCGAGATCGCATGCGCGGGCGCATCGACCGCGGCGTGCAGGCGGCAGTGACCGCCAGCGGGCTGATGGTGCTGATGACGTTGATGCTGATCTTCGTTTATCTGCTGTTCGCGGTGCTGCCGTTGTTCAAACCCGCCTCGCTCGGCCAGGCGCAGCCGCTGCCGTTCACGGTATCGGCCCCGGCGCTGGCGCTGGGCATGGACGTGCAGCAGCGCGTCGGTTATCGCATCGACGCGCAGGGCGCGGGGCAATTTTATCGTCTGACGCCGGCGCCGAGCGGCCAGGCCCAGACGCCGCTGGCGCAGCAGACGCTGTTGGCCAAACCGACGCTGCTCGCGCAGGCCGCCGGCGAGCGCGATCTGTTCGCGTTGGCGCAGGCCGACGGCCGGTTGGTGGTGGCGCGCGCGGATTTCGCCACGGCGGAAAACGGCCGGCCGCAGTGGCAGTTCCCGCTCGGGCAGCAGCCATTGGCGCTGGATCCACAGCGCAAGCCGCTGAAACTGCTGTCGCTGGCGGATGCGCATCGCGGGCAGTATCTGCTGGCCGGAGTGACCGACGATCGGCGGCTGGTGTTCGGCCGCTTCAGCCCCGACCGGCCGCCGCAGTTCAGCGAGCGGCCGCTGGAGCACGACGGGGAGCAACTGGTGCTGACGCCGGATGGCCGCCAGCTTTATCTGCTGACCGGCAACCGACTGGCGCGTTACCAGATCGACGGCGCACAGCTGCAGCTGCGCGAAACGTGCATCTTGGGCGAACACGCCCCGTATCAGATGACGGCGCTGCCCGGCGGCAGCGCGCTGCTGATCAAGGGCGCCGACGGCAATCTGCGCGAGTGGTTCGAGGTGGAAAAAGATCGGCGCTGGCGCCTGACGCCGGTGCAGCATTTCGACCACGGCGCCGACGGGCAGGAGCTGACGGTGGCTGAGCCTTACCGCCGGGTGTTCGCCACCCTGCGGCCCGATGGCGGCTTCTCGCTGTTCTCCGCCATTCAACCGCAGCCGCTGCTGAATACCCGTTTGGGCGCCGAGGTGCGGCAGATGGCGTTCGCGCCGCGCGGCGATGGCCTGCTGCTGGAGAGCGCGCAGGGCTGGCAACGCTATGCGCTCGACAACCCGTATCCGGACGTCACCTGGCGTTCGTTGTGGGGCAAGGTGTGGTATGAGAACTACCCGCAGCCGGCCTATGTCTGGCAGTCCACCTCCGGCGAAGACAGTTACCAACCCAAATTCAGCCTGATGCCGGTGATCTTCGGCACCTTTAAGGCGGCGGCTTACGCGATGCTGTTCGCCATCCCGCTGGCTTTGGCCGGTGCCATCTATACCGCTTACTTTATGACGCCGGGGCTGCGGCGGGTGATCAAACCGGCTATCGAAGTGATGGGCGCGCTGCCGACGGTGGTGATCGGGCTGGTGGCTGGCATTTGGCTGGCGCCGATCATCGAGCAGTATCTGTTGGCGGTGCTGGCGTTGCCGCTGCTGCTGGCGGCGGCGGTGCTGCTGTGCGGCGCGTTGACCCATCGCTTTATGCCGCGCTGCCGGCCGGGCGTCGATCTGCTGTTGCTGCTGCCGCTGCTGGCGTTGACGGTGTGGCTGGCGCTCAACCTGGGGCCGCGGCTGGAGGTGGCGTTGTTCGGTGAGCCGCTGCATTTCTGGCTGGGGGATAATTATGACCAGCGCAATGCGCTGGTGGTGGGTGTGGCGATGGGTTTCGCGCTGGTGCCGATCATCTTCTCGCTGGCGGAGGACGCGCTGTTCAGCGTGCCGGCGACCCTGAGCCAGGGTTCTTTGGCGCTGGGCGCTACCCAGTGGCAGACGGTGATCAAAGTGGTGCTGCCATCCGCCAGCGCCGGCATTTTCTCCGCGCTGATGATCGGCTTTGGCCGCGCGGTGGGGGAAACCATGATCGTGCTGATGGCCACCGGCAACACGCCGATTATCGACGGCAGCCTGTTCCAGGGGCTGCGCGCGCTGGCGGCCAACATCGCCATTGAAATGCCGGAGGCGGTCTCCGGCAGCAGCCATTACCGCGTGCTGTTCCTGACCGCGCTGGTGCTGTTTGTCTTCACCTTCGTGTTCAACACGCTGGCGGAGGCGGTGCGCCTGCGGCTGCGCAAGCGCTACACGCCGAATCAGGAGGCGCCATGAAGAACTGGGTGAAGAGCGGGTCGCCGTGGATATGGCTGACCGCCGGTTCGGTGGCCGTCAGCCTGCTGGCGCTGATCGGCATTCTGTTGCTGCTGGCCGGACAGGGGATGCGCTATTTCTGGCCGAGTCCGGTTTATCAGTTCGAACTGAATCAGAACGGCGCCGGACCGGTGACGGTGATTGGCGAGTTGTATCAGCAGCAAAGCATTTCCCGGCGCCAGCTGGCCGAGGCGGGCGTTACGCCGCCGGGCGAGGCGCAGAGCGTCGAACGCTATCTGATTAAGGTCGGCAATCGCGAGCGCGAGGGGCAGGATTTCCGCACCTTGCTGGCCAGCGATATCCGCAGCCAAAGCACGCCGCGCAGCCTGTTGGTGTTGGAACGCGACAGCCACGGCACCGCCTACGGCTATCTGGCGGGGCTGCTGGAAGACGGGCAACCGCTGACCGGCCGCCATCTGGGGCAGGCGTTGCAGCAAAGGCTGCCGCAAATCGCCGCGCTCTCGCGCCAGGCGCACGACATTCAATTCCGCGACATGGCGCGCATCAATCAGCAGTTTGACGCGCTGCGGCTGCGGGAAAAACGCCTGCAGCGCGACGATAAGCTGGACGCCCGCGCACAGGACGCCATCAAGGCCGAGCGGCTGGAGCTGCAGCGGCAGTATCAGCTGTTGTCCGAACGTCTGGCGGGGCTGAACCGCGATCGCCAGCGCGATGCGTTACTGCTGCGCGACATGCACGGGCAGACGTTGACCATTCCGCTCAGCCAGGTGCGCGATGCCTGGTACCCGAACGCCATGAGCACCTCCGAGAAGCTGGCACACTGGGGCGAGCAGGTGAAGAAGTTCCTAACCGACAGCCCGCGCGAAGCGAATACCGAAGGCGGGGTGTTCCCGGCCATTTTCGGCACGGTGTTGATGGTGATCCTGATGTCGATCGTGGTGATGCCGTTTGGCGTGATCGCGGCGGTATATCTGCACGAGTATGCCGGCAACAATCTGCTGACGCGGGTGATCCGCATCGCGGTGGTCAACCTGGCCGGGGTGCCTTCGATCGTCTACGGTGTTTTTGGCCTCGGCTTCTTTGTTTACATGATTGGCGGCACGCTCGATCAGCTGTTCTATCCTGAATCCTTGCCCAACCCGACCTTCGGCACGCCCGGCGTGCTGTGGGCGGCGCTGACGCTGGCGCTGCTGACGCTGCCGGTAGTGATCGTCGCCACCGAGGAAGGGCTGTCGCGCATTCCCGCCTCGCTGCGGCAGGGCTCGATGGCGCTGGGCGCCAGCCGGGCCGAGACGCTGTGGCGCATCGTGCTGCCAATGGCGGCGCCGGCGATGATGACCGGCCTGATCCTGGCGGTGGCGCGCGCTGCCGGGGAGACCGCGCCGCTGATGTTGGTGGGGGTCGTGAAATCGGTGCCGGTGCTGCCGGTGGACGAGATTTTCCCGTATCTGCACCTGGAGCGGAAGTTCATGCATTTGAGCTTCCAGATCTACGATATGGCATTCCAGAGCCCGAGCGTAGAGGCGGCGCGGCCGCTGGTGTTCGCCACCGCCTTCCTGCTGGTGACGATCGTGGTGAGTTTGAATCTGGCGGCGATGGGTATCCGCCATTCGTTGAGGGAGCGGTACCGAGCATGGTCGCAGTAACAATGACGCTATTTTTGGGGAGTGCGTAATGGGTTTGATGACGCCAGGCAGTTTGCCCCGGCTGGATGTCCAGCATCTCGACGATGAACAGACCGCGCTGGCGGTCAACGGCCTGAACCTGTTTTATGGCGACAAACAGGTGCTGCACGATATTTCGCTGCGTATCCCTAAGCACCGGGTGACGGCTTTGATCGGCCCCTCGGGCTGCGGCAAATCGACGCTGCTGCGCTGTTTCAACCGCATGAACGATCTGGTGGACAACTGCCGCATCGAGGGCGAACTGCAGCTGAACGGCGCGGCGATCTCCGGCGCGCAGATCGACGTGGCGGCGCTGCGGCGGCGGGTGGGCATGGTGTTCCAGCGGCCGAACCCGTTCCCGAAATCGATCTATGAAAACGTGGTGTACGGCCTGCGGCTGCAGGGCGTGCGCGACCGGCGTTTGCTGGATGAAGCGGTGGAGCGTTCGCTGCGCGCCGCCGCGCTATGGCATGAGGTAAAAGACCGGCTGCGTGAAAATGCGTTCCGCTTGTCCAGCGGTCAGCAGCAGCGCCTGGTGATTGCGCGCGCCATCGCCATCGAGCCGGAAGTATTGCTGCTCGACGAGCCGACCTCGGCGTTGGATCCGATCTCCACGCTGACCATCGAAGAGCTGATTTCCGCACTCAAGCAGCGCTATAGCGTGGTGCTGGTGACGCACAACATGCAGCAGGCGGCGCGCGTCTCCGACTACACCGCCTTTATTCATCAGGGGCGGCTGGTGGAATACAACGACACCGACGCGATTTTTACCTCGCCGCGCCAGCGCCGCACCGAAGACTATATTACCGGGCGGTATGGGTGAGGGATGAGCGGCGCAAACCGGTGGGTTTACGCCGCTCATTGAATTTAAAGTCCAGCAGATATGGTTCGGTATCGCAATAAAAATCCTTTCATAATTATTTTTCCTACATTATTCATGCTATATAGAGGGTTCTCGATAAAAATCGTACCCTTGGTGATTTTTTAATTCATCATTTCATTTGTTTCTGCGTTTTATCGATGGATTAATAACTGTCTATAAAAGGAAATTATAAGCATGAATATTGATGAGGTTTATATCAAAGAATTATCTCTCCAGTTATTACCCCTACTGATCTCTGGAGTGGCATGGTGGTTTTTACGTTGGTTAAAGGGATATGATTCCCGACGACGTTGCCAGTTTGATAGCGTCAGCGATGTAAAACGCGTGTCCGTCCTGTCACGTATTCAGAAATTGCGGGATGCGCCGCAGAGTGGCATGACGTTGCTGCAAATTAAAGCGCTATATGAAAGTATTGGGATCCGCCTGCCGGTATGGGTGGCGCATCAACTAGTGGACTATTTGGGCTGTGGACCGGTGGCATTGAACGACCTTGCGTTGAACAGTTTCTTGCGTCGTACTTCGCTTACAGCTAGCAAAAATGAAGACAACAAAGTATTTGCCCTTGATGTCAACCAGTTGTGTAAGCAGCGCTTTTTTGTGCTGATATTCTTTGTCGTCAGTGCGTTGGCTATCGCTTACGGTGTCTATACCAGCGTGCTTCCGTTGGGGGCCAGCGAAGCCACTGCCAGTAATATATTTTTGTTTTCATTATTCTTTTTCGCCTATTTGTTCTTGGCGTTGTTCGTTGTGGCTTGGTCGATTAATGAATGGGGATCCCTGCAGCACGCCAAGGCTTTCTGGCTGAAGTGGCAGCCCCACCTGTATCAAAACGAAGCGGAATATCAGGCGCATTGTCAGCATGCGTGCAATGTTGCGGCGCAGGAAAACGTACCTGATATCACTTTGGAGACCGCTGCTGATTTGCCACCGGCCGAAAAGCCACAGCGTGGATGGCTGATGCGTAGGCTGGGCAAGAAAGATAATTAACTTCTAAGCGCCATATCAGAACATGGCTCTTAACGCGTTTTATCGGCGAGCCGCAGCACCACCCCCACCAGCAGCAACGCAGCGCCCGAGGCATAGAGCGGGAACCAGCGCGTCCACCAGAGCGGGGAAAACAGCGGGGTGCTATTGGGATCTGCAGGCGCGTAGCCGCTATAGGCATTCAGGCCGGCGGCGATGGCGATCATCGCCAGGCCGATAAAAAGCAGCAGGTTTGAGACGGTCGTCATGGCATTTTTCCTTTGTAGAGGCAGAGGGTTACTCTTACTATCACTATTAATTATTTTTCGATTAATTATCTTGAGGAATATTATTTGCTTTCGTATTCATCAGATTATTTCCTGACGATAAAATAGCATGCCTTAATACTAGCCACTTATTTCCCAATAAAAAACCCGCCTGGGCGGGTTTTCTCTTTTTTCTCGCGAATTGTCACTTCACCAGCGGCTTATCATTGGGCGTTTTGAACTTCGCCAGATATTGCGGCTGGAAAATGCACATGCGCAACACGGTGCGGTATTCGCCGTTGACGAAGAACTCGTCGATCAGCTCGCCTTCCACGTTGAAGCCCAGCTTGCTGTAGATGTGGATCGCCTTCGGGTTCTCCTTATCGACGATCAGGTACAGCTTGTACAGGTTCAGCACCGAGAAGCCGTAGTCCATCGCCAGCCGGGCGGCGGTGCTGGCATAGCCTTTGCCCTGGTGGGCGGGATCGATGATGATCTGGAATTCTGCGCGGCGGTGGATGTGATCGATCTCCACCAGCTCCACCAGGCCGACCTTGGCGCCTTCGTGCTCGATGATAAAGCGGCGCTCGCTCTGATCGTGGATGTGTTTGTCGTAGAGATCGGAAAGCTCGACAAAGGCTTCGTAGGGTTCTTCAAACCAATAG
The DNA here is from genome assembly GCF_022678525.1 of Serratia sp. PGPR-27. NCBI lineage: Bacteria > Pseudomonadati > Pseudomonadota > Gammaproteobacteria > Enterobacterales > Yersiniaceae > Serratia > Serratia sp. PGPR-27. Next base: position 67,679 of record NZ_JALBYS010000018.1, read on the forward strand.
CGCATAACGCTGGCGTTGTTGTCCATCTGGTGGACGAACGACAGATCGTCCCGTTCCAATGGGCGTAACCTGACGCTGGCAGTGCTGGACATGTGGGCTCCTCTGTGCCGTGAAATTGTGCAAAGTATAACTTCACAGAATGGATGAAGGCGAAAAAAAACGGCGCCGCGTGGGCGCCGTTTAGGCAAGGTTCAGGCTGCGCGCATCAGTCGGCGGCGTGACCCTGCTCAGGCAGGCGTTCGCCGTCCAGCCAGGCGGCGCCATCGCGCATCGCCAGGCGGCCGTCGACGAACCAGCTCACCACCAGCGGATAGATCGTGTGTTCCTGGGTTTGCACCCGTTCAACCACGTCATCCTCTTCATCGTCAGCGAAAATCGGCACCTTGGCCTGCAAAATCACCGGGCCGCCGTCGAGCTGTTCGGTCACGAAGTGCACCGAGGTGCCGTGTTCGCTGTCGCCGTTGTCGATGGCCTGACGATGCGTATGCAGCCCCGGGTATTTCGGCAGCAGGGAAGGGTGGATGTTCAGCATGCGGCCGGCATAACGCTGCACGAACTGCGGGCTGAGGATGCGCATGTAGCCGGCCAGCACCACCAGATCGGGCTGATGTTGGTCGATGGCGTCCGCCAGCGCGGCGTCGAACGCCGTACGATCGGCGTAAGCCTTGGCATCCAGCGCCTGGGCGGCGATGCCCGCCGCTTCGGCGCGCTGCAGGCCGTAAGCCTGCGCCTTGTTGCTGAATACCGCCACGATCTCGGCGGCGATGCGGCCCTGCTGGCAGGCGTCAATCAGCGCCTGGAGATTGCTCCCCTGGCCGGAGACCAACACCACGATCTTTTTCATCAGTTGATGACCACTTGTTGTTCGTCGGAAGAGGCGGTCAGTTTACCGATTTTCCACGCTTTTTCACCTGCCGCGGTCAGCAGCGCGATGGCCGTTTCCACTTCGGCTTCCGGCAGGGCGATGACCATGCCTACGCCGCAGTTGAAGGTGCGGTACATTTCATGACGGCTGACGTTGCCGGCCTGCTGCAGCCAGGTGAACACCGCCGGCCACTGCCAGCTGGCTTCGTCGATCACCGCCTGCATGCCTTCCGGCAGCACGCGCGGAATGTTTTCCCAGAAGCCGCCGCCGGTGAGGTGAGCGATGGCGTGGACGTCCGCCTTCTCGATCAGTTCCAGCACGGACTTCACGTAAATCTTGGTCGGCGCCAGCAGGTGGTCGGCCAGCGGCTTGCCTTCCAGCTGAGTGGCGGTCGGGTCGGTGTTGCTTACTTCCAGGATCTTGCGCACCAGCGAGTAACCGTTGGAGTGCGGGCCGGAAGCGCCCAGGGCGATCAGCGCATCGCCGGACTGCACTTTGCTGCCGTCGATGATCTCGGATTTTTCGACTACGCCGACGCAGAAACCGGCCACGTCGTAATCTTCGCCGTGGTACATGCCCGGCATTTCAGCGGTTTCGCCGCCCACCAGCGCACAGCCGGACTGCTTGCAGCCTTCTGCGATGCCGGTGATCACGCTGGCCGCAGTGTCCACATCCAGCTTGCCGGTGGCGTAGTAGTCGAGGAAGAACAGCGGCTCGGCGCCCTGCACCACCAGATCGTTGACGCACATCGCCACCAGATCGATGCCGATGGTGTCGTGGCGTTTCAGATCCATCGCCAGACGCAGCTTGGTGCCCACGCCGTCGGTACCGGAAACCAGCACCGGCTCGCGGTATTTCTGCGGCAACGCACACAGGGCGCCAAACCCGCCCAGACCGCCCATCACTTCCGGGCGACGGGTCTGTTTAACTACACCTTTGATGCGATCTACCAATGCGTTGCCTGCATCGATATCGACACCTGCGTCTTTATAGCTGAGAGAGGTTTTGTCGGTCACTGCGCGATTCCCCACGACGGTTTGCGGTTTGAAAACTGTGCTTCCGATGTTGATTCCGGAATAAGGCGCGGCAATTCTAACAGCGCAGGCAAACGTTTGCGAGCGGCTTGTGAACCGGCTCCGCTTTTTCGTCATCTATACTGATATTCAAACTTTTGTTGATCCCGATCGGGCTATTGTGGGTGGCGCAGCGAAAAAAAGGAGGTATAATCCCGCGATTTTTTTGGCCGCAACCACCTTAATAGGAGAAAAATGATGAAGATCGTTGAGGTGAAACACCCGCTGGTAAAACACAAGCTTGGCCTGATGCGCGAAAATGACATCAGCACCAAACGCTTCCGTGAGCTGGCCTCAGAAGTGGGTAGTTTACTGACCTATGAAGCGACCGCCGATCTGGAGACGGAAAAAGTCACCATCGAAGGCTGGTGCGGGCCAGTTGAAGTGGACCAGATCAAAGGGAAAAAGATTACCGTAGTGCCAATCCTGCGTGCCGGTCTGGGCATGATGGAAGGGGTGCTGGAGCACGTGCCGAGCGCGCGCATCAGCGTGGTGGGCGTATACCGCGACGAAGAAACCCTGGAGCCGGTGCCGTACTTCCAGAAGCTGGTTTCCAACATCGAAGAGCGCATGGCGCTGGTCGTCGACCCGATGCTGGCCACCGGCGGTTCGATGATCGCCACTATCGATCTGCTGAAGAAAGCCGGCTGTCACAGCATCAAGGTGCTGGTTCTGGTCGCGGCGCCGGAAGGCATCGCCGCACTGGAGAAAGCGCACCCGGACGTTGAACTGTACACCGCTTCCATCGATCAGTGTCTGAACGACAAGGGCTACATCGTGCCTGGCCTGGGCGATGCGGGCGACAAGATATTTGGTACCAAGTAAACATTTGAGCCGACTTAATGAGTCGGCTTTTTTTTGACTAAAACCTATAAAACCAATAAACCGAGGAAAAACACACATGACCCGTCGCGCCATCGGCGTCAGCGAGCGCCCGCCGCTGCTCCAGACCATTCCGCTCAGCTTCCAGCACTTGTTCGCCATGTTTGGCGCCACCGTGCTGGTGCCTATCCTGTTCAAGATCAACCCGGCGACCGTGCTGCTGTTCAACGGCATCGGCACGCTGCTGTATCTGTTCATCTGTAAAGGCAAGATCCCGGCCTACCTCGGTTCCAGCTTCGCGTTTATCTCGCCGGTGCTGCTGCTGTTGCCGCTCGGTTATGAAGTGGCGTTAGGCGGTTTCATCATGTGCGGCGTGCTGTTCTGCCTGGTGGCGCTGATCGTGAAAAAGGCAGGCACCGGCTGGCTGGACGTGATGTTCCCGCCGGCGGCGATGGGGGCGATCGTCGCCGTCATTGGCCTGGAGTTGGCGGGCGTGGCGGCCAACATGGCGGGGCTGCTGCCGGCGGAAGGCGCCAGCGCCGACTCGACCACCATCACCATTTCGCTGGTGACGCTGGCGGTCACGGTGCTCGGTTCAGTGCTGTTCCGCGGCTTCCTGGCGATTATCCCAATCCTGATCGGCGTGCTGGTGGGCTATGCGCTGTCGTTCTTCATGGGCGTGGTGGATTTGACCCCGATCCGCGAGGCGCACTGGTTCGCGCTGCCGACCTTCTACACCCCACGCTTTGAGTGGTTCGCCATCTTCACCATTCTGCCGGCGGCGCTGGTGGTGATCGCCGAGCACGTTGGCCACCTGGTGGTGACCGCCAACATTGTGAAAAAAGACCTGATCCGCGATCCGGGCCTGCACCGCTCGATGTTCGCCAACGGCATCTCGACGGTATTCTCCGGTTTCTTCGGCTCCACGCCGAACACCACCTACGGTGAGAACATCGGCGTGATGGCCATCACCAAGGTCTACAGCACCTGGGTGATCGGCGGCGCGGCGGTGCTGGCGATCCTGTTGTCCTGCATCGGCAAGCTGGCGGCGGCGATCCAGGCGGTGCCGGTGCCGGTGATGGGCGGCGTTTCCCTGCTGCTGTACGGCGTGATCGGCGCCTCGGGCATTCGCGTGTTGATCGAGTCCAAAGTGGATTACAACAAAGCGCAAAACCTGATTTTAACCTCGGTGATCCTGATTATCGGCGTGAGCGGCGCCAAGGTGCACATCGGCGCGGCGGAGCTGAAAGGCATGGCGCTGGCGACCATCGTCGGCATTGGCTTGAGCCTGCTGTTCAAGGTCATCAGCCTGTTCCGCAAGGAAGAAGAGGTGCTCGACGCGCCGGACGAACCGGCAGAGCAGAAGTAACGAAAAGGGCAGCCCAGGGGCTGCCCTTTTGACTGATGGCATTCGCCTCAGCTGCGAATTTTGCGGTACACGAACAGCACCACGATGGCGCCGATAACCGCCACCACGAAGCTGCCGAAGTTGAAGCCGTCAACCTTGCCGTAGCCGAAGAAGGTGCTGATATAGCCGCCGACCACGGCACCGACGATCCCCAGCACAACGGTCAGGATAAAGCCGCCGCCGTCTTTGCCGGGCATGATCCACTTAGCCAAAATACCGGCGATCAGGCCGAAGATAATCCAGGAAATAATCCCCATTTACTGCTCCTTACTTTATTGCTGAGTATGGCTTATTGCTGGGCGGCAGGTTGCGTATTGCCGTTCACCGCCGCATCGGTTTCTTGTTTCAACTCTTGCGCTTTGTTTTCGGCGCTGTTCTTGATGGCTTCGGTCTTGGCCTTGGCCTGCTCGGTCAAATCGTTGGCGCCGTTGATGGCGTCGTTCTTGATGGCCTTGGCCTGATCCACCAACTGCTGGCTCTGCTTGCCGGCGTCATCTTTGATCGCGGCGGCCTTGGCCTTGGCGTCGTTGGTGATGGCGTCCGCTTGCTTGGCGGCTTCATCTTTAATCGCCGAAGCTTTGTCCTTCAGCTGGTCAGCCTGCGTGGCGGCCTCTTTTTTGATTTCATCCGCCGTCGCTTTCGCCTTGTCCGTCAGATCGTCCGCTTTTTTCTGGGCAGCATCTTTCATCTGCTCGGCGCTGTCTTTGGCTTTATCCAGGTTGGCGTCAACCTTGGACGAGTCATCACAGCCGGCAACCAACAACCCGATAAAGGAGGCCAACAGCACTTTATTCCATACTTTCATCGTCTATATCCTTGCAGAAACCTTGTTGATGGTGATTGCGTTTAGCCTACCTATACTAGGCCAGATTTGGCTTAAATGACAAATTTAACCTGCGCAGGCATGGGGTTAGGGAATGATATCGGATAATTCTTGCCTTGGCGGGAGCCGCAGCCAATCAAGCGGCGCTTAGGCATTGTTCACTATTGCGGCATAAGATCCTGCCGGTTCAACAGCGCCCGTTTTCTGTGTTAAACTGCCCACGTTTTTCTGCCAGTTTTGGTTGAGGTGCTTCTCTGAATACGCCGGCACAGCTTTCACTGCCACTTTATCTTCCCGATGATGAAACTTTCGCCAGTTTTTATCCGGGCGAGAACCCATCCCTATTAGCCGCGATCCAATCCGCCGTCCGTCAGGAACATGGCAGCTATATCTATTTCTGGTCGCGTGAAGGCGGCGGGCGCAGCCATTTGCTGCATGCGGCCTGCGCCGAGCTTTCGCAGAAGGGGGAAGCGGTGGGCTATGTGCCGCTCGACAAGCGCGCTTACTTCGTGCCTGAAGTATTGGACGGCATGGAACAGCTGGCGCTGGTCTGCATCGACAATATCGAATGCATCGCCGGCGACGAAGAGTGGGAGATGGCGATCTTCAACCTTTACAACCGCATCCTGGAAACCGGCCGCACCCGTTTGTTCATCACCGGGGATCGCCCGCCGCGTCAGCTGAACCTGCGTTTACCGGATCTGGCTTCGCGTCTGGACTGGGGGCAGATCTACAAGCTGCAGCCGCTGTCGGACGAAGAGAAGCTGCTGGCGCTGCAGCTGCGCGGCAAACTGCGCGGCTTCGAGCTGCCGGAAGACGTGGGCCGCTTCCTGCTGAAGCGGCTGGATCGCGAGATGCGCACGCTGTTTATGACCCTCGATCAGCTCGATCGCGCCTCGATCACCGCCCAACGCAAGCTGACCATCCCGTTCGTTAAAGAGATCCTGGGGCTGTAGCCGCTACCGTAAAAGAAAGGGCGCAATAGTCCGCGCCCGAATTCGAATTTACAAAATCTCCAGCACCTGCTCCGGCGGCCGGCCGATGCGCGCCTTGCTGCCTTTCACCACGATCGGGCGTTCGATCAGTTTCGGGTTCGCCGTCATCGCCGCCAGCAGTTGCTCTTCGCTCAGGCTGTCGTCCGCCAGCTTCAATTCCTTGTACAGATCTTCTTTTTTGCGCATCAGATCGCGCGCCGATGTGAAGCCCAGTTCTTTCAATAGTTTTTTCAGCTCATCGACCGTAGGGGGCGTATCGAGGTACAGCACTACCTTGGGATCGACACCGTGCTGCTCCAGCAGCGCCAGGGTTTCACGGCTCTTGGAGCAGCGCGGGTTATGGTAAATCGTGACGTTTTTCATGGCGTTCATTCCTTGTTGAATCAGCTGCGCTGGTATTGGCGGAAGCGCTGTTGCAGTTGGCGCAGCTGGTCGATGCGCGCATCGTAGCGCGCCTGTTTCAGGCTGCCGAGTTTCTGCAGCGAGCTGGCATTGCTGAGCAGGCCGATGGCCTGATCGAGCCGGCCGGTCAGCGCCAGGCTTTCGGCGCGGGCCGACAGCTCTTCATCGCGCAGCCCCTGAGCGGCGCTGGCCTGCGCCAGCAGATCCCAGCCGTTCGGATCGTCCGGATGGGCAAAGGTGTAGCGGTTCAGGATCTTCGACGCCTGCGCCGGCTGGTTGCCTTCGACATAGGCGTTGGCCAGATTGAGCTGCAGCACCGGGTTGTTGTTCTGGGCGGCGTTGGCCGCCTGCAGGCGGGCGATGGCCTGCGGCGCGCGTTTCTGACCGAGATCGATGTCGGTCATCAGGTCGATCAGCCAGACGTTTTTCGCATCCTGCGCCAGCATCGGCTGAATGATGTTGCGCGCGTCGTCGTATTTTTTCGCTTCATAGAACAGAATGGCGCGGCCGTATTTGGCGGCCGCCTGTTCGCGCACGTTGCCCTTGCTGAGTGAGCCGAGCAGCTCTTCGTTCAGGCCGTAGCCTTCCGAGCTGTACATGCCCAGGGCGCGCACCTTGGCCATCAGGTAGTCCTGCGAAGACTGCACGATGTGTTTCGGCATCTGGTTGGCGCGGTTGCGCGCGTCGGAGAGGCGGCTGTCCGGCAACGGGTGCGTCAGCAGCATTTCCGGCGGCTTGGAGGCGTAGCGCGACTGATCCGAGAGTTTCTGCAGGAAGTCGGGCATGGCTTCCGGATCGAAACCGGCGCGCTGCAGCACCTGAATGCCGATGCGGTCGGCTTCCTGTTCGTTCGATTGGGTAAAGCTGATCATGCCTTGCTGGGTGCCGGCCATGGTGCCGCTCAGCGCCGCCATGCCCATGGTCGGGTTGGCCATCGCCAGCAGAATGGAACCGAGTGCGCCCACCCAGGTCAGCGGGGCGTTGCGCTGCTGATCTTCCATGGCGCGCGCCAGGTGGCGCTGGGTGACGTGCGAGATTTCGTGCGCCAGCACCGAGGCCAGCTGGCTTTCGTTGTCGCTGACGCGGAACAGGGCGGAATGCAGCACCACGTTGCCGCCGAAGAAGGCGAAGGCGTTGATTTCGTCGTTGCGCACCAGATAGAAATGGAACGGCGTGCGCACCGAATAGGCGCTGGCCACCAGCCGGTTGCCCAGCTGATTGATGTACTGGCTCAGCAGCGGATCGTTGATCAGCGGGGCGCTGGCGCGCAGTTGGCGCACATAGAAATCGCCCATCGCCAGCTCTTGTCCGATGCTCAGGGTGCCGCCGGCGGAGGTGCCCATATCCGGCAACTGGTCCTGGCTTTCCGCCTGTGCTGGCGCCAGGGCGGTGGCGTTCAGCGTGCTGAGCAGCAGCACCGCTAACGCGGTTTTGGTCAACCGGTTGGTCATAGTCAGGCGTTTCCCTTAAATAATCATTTCTAAGACGTCAGCAGCAGACAAGAGTTCTTTATTCCCGCGGCGCAATCCGCGCGAAAGTGCGGCGGCTCACAAACCGCGGCGGCGGCACCCATCACATCATAGTCAGCCGCAGGCGACAAGGAAACGTTAGCCGAGCGCGAATCGAGCAAAAAAGTTTTATTTTTCATTTTGAAGGGCGCTTTTTCGTCGCTGGCGACATGCATTTTGAATTGAACGCGGACAAAGTTGATCCGTGTTTTATTGACAGGATAAACGCAGACTCATATAGTCTGCGTTATTGAAGATTCACTGACGGTCGAAAACGGACATATGGCGTACATCACAACCAGCGTTGAATATGGCATCCACTGTCTGCTGTGGCTGGTCGGCGATAACCAGCGCGCGCTCAGCAGCCGCGAACTCGCCGAGCTGCAGGGCATCTCCCCCAGCTTTCTGGCCAAGATTTTTCCCAAGCTGGAAAAGGCGGGGATCGTCGCCGCCAGCGAAGGGGTGCGCGGCGGTTACCGGCTGGCCCGTCCGGCGGACGAGATCAGTTTTCTGGAAATTATCGACGCCATCGAGGGGCACAAGCCGCTGTTCGATTGCCAGGAGGTGCGCGGGCGCTGTGCGGTGTTCGATGATTCCCCGCCGGATTGGGCGGTCTCCGGCAAATGCGCTATCCATGCGGTGATGCTGCAGGCGGAGAAGGCGATGCGCGACGCACTGGCGGCGCAGACCCTCGGCGACGTCGCGGCCCGCTTTGGCCGCAAAGCGCCGCAAGGCTTCTTCGGTGAGGTCAACCTCTGGCTCGACGAACGCATGACGGAACGCACCGCGCGCAGCGGCAAAACGGCGCGCGCCAAGACCTAAGCTCCGCCTTTCCTTAAAGAAAGCAAACACACTTATTCCCGCCTCCTCGGAAGGGGCGGGCGGGCCTTCTGCACCCTGCTACGGGAGCGGAACGGCATCGTTCATCCGAAAAAACTGCGGGCACGCCTTATCGCCCGGTTAACCCTGTATGAAGGAGTCATCTCATGACGCAAAAAATAGTGATTGCCGGTTCCGGTTTTGCCGGTTTTTGGGCCGCCGTGTCCGCCATGCGCGCCATTACCCTCGCCGGTAAGCATGACGATATCGAGGTGCTCATGGTCTCGCCGACCCCAACGGTCACCATCCGCCCGCGCCTGTATGAAGCGGTGTTGGAAAACATGAACCCGGACATTTCCGCGCAGCTCGCCGCCGTTGGCGTGCGGCACCTGGCCGGGGTTGTTGAGCGTATCGATGCCGCTGCTAAAACGCTCACGGTGGCGCCGACGGCGGGGGAACCCCTTGAGTTGGCCTACGATCGTTTGGTGTGGGCCACCGGCAGCCGGCTGTCCGTGCCTGCGGTGCCGGGCTTTGCCGAATACGGTTTCAACGTCGATACGCTGGAAAGCGCTCAGCGTTTGGGCGCCCATATCAATGCGCTGGCGGCCAAACCTTCGACGCCTGCGCGCAACACTGCCGTGGTAGTGGGCGCGGGGCTGACCGGGCTGGAGAGCGCGGCGGAGATGCCGCAGCGGCTGCGGGATGCGCTGGGCAAAGACGAGAACGTGCGCGTGGTGATCGTCGATACCGCGCCGGAAGTAGGCGCGGGGATGGGGGCAGAGCCGGGGGCGGTGATACGCCAGGCGTTGGCGGAGTGCGGCGTGGAAGCGCGGGCCGGCCTGCGCGTCTCGGCCATCGACGCTGAGGGAGTGATGCTGTCGAACGGTGAGCGTATCGCTGCCAACACGGTGATCCTGGCGGCGGGCGTGCGGGCGCATCCGCTGACCGAGCAGATCCCTGGCGAGCGCGACGGCAGCGGCCGGGTGATCGGCGATGCCTTCCTGCGCGCGCCGGCGGCGGCGGGCATTTTCGTGACCGGCGATACGGTGAAGGCGGCGACCGACGATCTCGGTAATCACAACCTGATGACCTGCCAGCATGCGATGAGCCTTGGCCGCGTGGCCGGCCACAATGCGGCGGCGGAGCTGGCGGGGTTGCCGACGCATCCGTACAGCCAGCCGAAGTATGTGACCTGCCTGGATTTGGGGCCCTGGGGCGCGCTCTATACCGAAGGCTGGCAGCGCCAGGTGCGCTTTACCCGCCAGGAAGGCAAAAAGATTAAGCAGGAGATCAACACGCAGTGGATTTATCCGCCGGCGGCGGATCGCGAGGCGCTGTTCGCCATCGCCAATCCGGATTTCGTGATTGTGCCTTAAGGTCGTCAAAACGGGAGCGGCAACGTTCCCGTCCTCATTTTCCCAACGGCAGGAACGAGCGTTCCGGCACCACGGTTTTCATCACCAGCGTGGAGCTCAGGCGTTGCACGCCCGGCAGGGCGGAGAGCTTCTCGTCGTAAAGTTGCTGGAAGGCGGGCAGATCGCGGGCGATAACGTGCAGCAGATAGTCGGGATCGCCAAACAACCGCTGTGCCTGCACCACCTGCGGAATGTCCACCATGGCGTTTTCGAAGGTTTCAACGGCGCGGCGATCGCCTTCGCGCATGGTGACGAACACCAGGGCGGAAAAGTTATAGCCCAGGCTGCCGGGATCGAGTTGGGCGCGGTAACCCCTGATCACCCCGGACTCCTCTAATGCCCGCACCCGGCGGTGACAGGGAGACACGCTCAAACCGATCCGCTCGGCCAGCTCGGTCACCGACAACCGGCCGTCGGCCTGCAGTTCAGCAAGAATCTTGCGATCAATCTTATCCATTTGGAAAAATTTCCCCGTTTATGCCGATTCCAGGCAAGTAATTGAAAGCACATTTTAACGTCATGAGGATATTCTTGCCATCTGTTGAACGGTTTTGACGGCCACCGCGGCAGGCGGAGGCCGTTCTTCTTCCACGAGGAAAGCGCAATGGTTCTCTGTTCGGTGTGGCGCGGTGCGTTTGAGAGGGCGCCGGCATGACGCTCGCTCTGTTCGCCGCGTTTTGGGCGGTGTCGATTTTGTTGGTGATCACGCCGGGTATGGATTGGGCCTATGTGATCTCGGCGGGTATTCGCGGCCGCGTGGTGGTACCCGCCGTCGCCGGTTTGCTGTTTGGCCATTTGTTGATGATTGCGATCGTGGTGGCGGGTGTCGGCGCGCTGCTGGTCGGCAACCCGCTGGCGCTGACGGCGCTCACCCTGTTGGGGGCGGCTTACCTCTTGTGGATCGGTTTCAACATGCTGTTGCACCCGCCGGTGCCCGGCGCCGGTGAAGATCAGCGTTCCGATTCCTGGCTGCGCTGGGCCGGCAAAGGCGTGTGCGTCAGCGGGCTGAACCCCAAGGTGTTTCTGCTGTTTCTGGCGCTGCTGCCACAATTTACCGACGCCCGAGCCGAATGGTCGGTGCCGATGCAGATGCTGGCGTTGGGCGTCGTGCATTTGATCAGCTGCGGCCTGGTGTATCTGCTGGTAGGGTTTGGTTCGCAGTCGGTGCTGCGCACGCGTCCGCAGGCCGCGAAGGTGGTGGGGCGCATCTCCGGCGCGGCGATGATCGTCATCGCCCTCGGGCTGCTGGCCGAGCAGGCGCTGAAATAGCATTACCGTCGGTAGATGTCCGGCCGGGCGATCTGCCAGACAAAGTCGGGGCGGTTGATGGCCGAATAGCCCACTTTCTCATAGAGCCAGGGGGCGGTGCTGGTGACCAGCATGACTCGCCTCAGCGTCGCCATCAGCGGATGGGCCTGGCAACATTCCGCCAGCCACAGACCCAATCCGCTTTTTTGATGCGTCTCCAACACGTACACGTCGCACAGATAGCCGAAAGTGGCGTAATCGGTGACCAGCCGGGCGAAACCGATTTGCCTGGCGCCGTGATACAAACCGAAGCACAGACTGTGGGCGAGCGACTGGCGGACGGTCTCCTTGTCAATGCCCTCTGCCCATGACGAACGGGTCAGAAACGCATGAATAGCATCGAGATCCAGCAGAACGGGATCGGTGCTGACGAGATAGTCCGCACGCCGCCACTCCAGTGGGGCAGGGGGTGTCATGATGGCTCTTCTCCTGTGCAAGCGTTCAGGTCAGGGCCGCCGTTCAGGCGTGCAGTTCGGCGACCGTCATGGTGAAAATCAGCGTGTCTTCGCCTTCGTTGGCGTACCGATGCGGGCCGTCCGTTTTGGCGACCGCCGAACAGCCCGGCGCAATCCTGAGCTCGGTCTGTTCGACGGCAAGGCTCAAGACGCCTCGCTCAACGTGCAGCAGCTCGAAGGTGCCCGTCGGGTGGCCGCCCGATGCATAGGCTTTCCCCGGCGCCATTTCCCACCGCCACAGTTCTATCATGTTCGGGCCTTGGGTGCCCGCGAGCAAACGTGCCAAGCCGCCGCGAGCTTGCACAGGATGGCGATGCTGGGATTGGCGCCAGGGGGGCAGAACCCGGTTGAGCGCCGAGGCCGAGCGGATGTGGTTCATCCTGGAGAGCCTGCCGGCGATGCCGTTGGCGGCGCTGCACGAGGCGGGCGACGAATTGATTGCCGGTTTACGGCAAATGATGCCCGGCGTCACGGTAGAGCAACGGCTCATCGGCAGCGCCTCGTAACAGGCGTCAGCACTGGCGGCGGACCAAACCGGTGATCAAATCCAGCGCGTCGTCCGCCGCCGCGATTTCGCTTTCGCTGAGCGCCTGCCGTTCGATGAAGCTCTCGATGGCTTCCAGCAGGGAGAAGATGCTGATTTCATCTCCTATCTTGACGACTTCGCAAACGCCACGCCCGATCGCCAGACAGATGGCTTCATCAAATTCACACGGTTTGCTGTTCATTTTTCCCCCTACGGCATTTGGGATTATATCGGCCATGCTACCGGTTTTTTCCCGGTGGCTGTCTGACGAAAATCCCATTTTTTCGTTGATGCTGACGGGCGCACGATCGCGGGCATTGGCGAAATTCTGATTTCCTCACCGTGGCCAAATTTCCCTTGTGACCACCGTGCCGGCGCGGTATTGTCGCCAAATGACGACAATACCGCCTCATTGTCCGCATAAAAAATTCATGACGTTATCATCCCTTCATCCCGCTGCCGTGCGGGATTTTTTTATGAGGTTTATCTCAAAGTGCGGATAACCTCGACGCGATCGCTTGCCATGTTCTGGGAATAATCCTAGCTTGAAATAGTCATTTAGGGTTAGCAATCCCTCATGACCTCCTTGTAACACTTGATGCACCAGAACGTTTTCTCCCCCGCTTAGGCGGGGGTTTTTAATGACGTGCATCGGAAAAGGCCGTGAACGTAGAACCGACAGAGTTCGTGACGATAACCAGTTTAAGCATCAGGGGACGGGACAATGAAAAATGATCTGGCGGCGGCGATCGCGATTGGCTGTGTGTTGTTGTTCGCATTGGCGGTCGGTTCGCCCCTTTCTGTCGCTACTTCGCTGTAATCTTCCGCGGCCCCGTTCGGGGCCGCTCATCGAGCCAGTCGCCGCGTCTGCGGATTTTTGCGTCGATCGTCTGCCCGTGCGATAAAATCAGCCAGATCGCTGTTGATGTATGGCGAACTTTGAGTACTCTGAGTGCTTTGCACATCCCGCGTGCGCCCGTTCTATCTATGCTTTAATCAGGCCCATCACAGGAATCGCCATGCCCGCCCGCCAAATCTCAAGGAGCCCGCTCTGATGCTGGAGATGTTATTACAGTGGTACCGCCGCCGCTTCACCGATCCTCAGGCCATCGCGCTGCTGGTGATCCTGGTTGCCGGGTTCCTTATTCTCTATTTTTTGCACGGCATTCTGACCCCGTTGCTGGTTGCCATCGTGCTGGCGTATCTGCTCGAGTGGCCGACCGCGCGCCTGCAGCGCATCGGCTGTTCGCGCACCTGGGCGGCGAGCATCATGCTGCTGGTGTTCTCGGGCGTCGCCATGCTGCTGGTGTTCGTCGTCGCGCCGACCGCCTGGCAGCAAGGCATCAATCTGATGAGCGATCTGCCGGGCATGCTCAATCAGTTCTATAACTTCGCCGCGACGCTGCCGAAGCGTTATCCGGCGCTGGTGGATGCCGGCATCATCGACATGATGGCGGAAAACCTGCGCAGCCGGTTGTCCGGCATGGGCGAATCGGTGGTGAAATTCTCGCTGGCGTCGCTGGTCGGCCTGCTGACGTTGGCTATCTATCTGATCCTGGTGCCGATGATGATGTTCTTCCTGCTGAAGGACAAAGAACAGCTGCTGAACGCGGTGCGCCGCGTGCTGCCGCGCAATCGCGGCCTGGCGGGGCAAGTCTGGAACGAGATGAATCAGCAGATCACCAACTACATTCGCGGCAAAGTGCTGGAGATGGTGATTGTCGGCGTGGCGACTTACCTGGTGTTCGCCGTGCTGGACATGCGCTACTCGCTGCTGCTGGCGGTGCTGGTGGGGTTCTCGGTGCTGATCCCCTACATCGGCGCGGTGCTGGTCACCATACCGGTGGTGGTGGTGGCGCTGTTCCAGTGGGGCGTCGGCGCCGATTTCTGGACGCTGATCGTCGCCTACCTGGTGGTGCAGGGGCTGGACGGCAACCTGTTGGTGCCCATTTTGTTCTCCGAAGCGGTCAACCTGCATCCGCTGGTGATTATCCTGTCGGTGATCGTGTTCGGCGGGATGTGGGGCTTTTGGGGCGTGTTTTTCGCCATACCGCTGGCGACGCTGGTGAAGGCGGTGATCCATGCCTGGCCGGATGAACTGCGGGTCGAGGTGGAAGACAAGGCCGACTGACAGGGAAGAAACGAAGCGCAGCAGGCCGCTGCGCTTCGTGAGAATTACTGCTGCAGGTAGTTCAGAACGATGTCGTGGTGATTGGTGGTTTTGAAATCATCAAACACTTTTTCAATCTTGCCGTTGGCATCGAGCAGGAAGCTGATGCGGTGAATGCCGTCGTAGGTCTTGCCCATGAAGGTTTTCTCGCCCCACACGCCAAACTGTTGTGACACCTGATGATCTTCATCAGACAACAGCGTGAAGTTGAGCAGCTCCTTTTCGGCGAAGCGCGACAGTTTTTCCGGTTTGTCGGTGCTGATGCCCAGCACTTCGACGCCGACCTTTTTTAATTCGTCCATGTTGTCCCGCAGGCCGCAGGCTTGCACGGTGCAGCCCGGCGTCATCGCCTTCGGATAGAAATAGACCAATACTCGCTGTCCCTGGAAGTCGGCCAAATTAATTTCCTCACCGTCCTGGTCAGGCAAACTAAATTTCGGCGCTGTGTCACCGGCTTTCAATGGGCTCATCACTACTCTCCATCTTTCTCGTCATGCTGTGGATAGTTCACCACGCTAATACTGCCTTGCGCGTTCAATTCTGTACATAGGCGATGGAAGGCTTGCTCAATATTTGAGGCGTCCCGATCGCCGGAGCTGTGGGCGGTAATTTGGATATACAGCTGCGGCGGCAGGTCGCCGTCCGCCGGCTGTGTGCGCGAGACCAGTTCGGCGATATTCATCTGGCTGGAGTCGAACAGATCGGTAAAGCGTTCGATGATGTGCGGCGAGTCCTTCACTTCCACCTGCACCCACACCGTGGCCGGCATCGGCGGCCTTTCGTGCGAGTTTGTGCGCTTCATCACGATCAGCAGATCCAGCTCCGCGCCTTTTTGCGGCAGGGTGGATTCGATCAGGGTGATGGCGTTCCAACTGCCGGACAGCAGCATGATGAACGTGAACTCCTCTCCCAGCATGGCCAGACGGCTATCTTCGATATTGCATCCGCAACTGCTGACGTGGCGGGTGATGGTATTGACGATTCCGGGGCGGTCGGCGCCGAGCGCGGTAATCACGAGATAGTGTTCGTCTGACTGAGGCAAAATAGCGCTTCCTGTCGTGCTTAATGGGGTTACCATGGTAAACATAAAAAAAACCGCCTGCCAAGCGCTTACAACGCGGTTGTGCGCTTGCTTTTGGATAGGCAGCAAAAGTACCATGAGTGACTTGTTTGTGGAGGGGACGGCCAATGTTTACGGGAAGTATTGTTGCACTGGTTACGCCGATGGACGACAAAGGTGCTGTCGATCGCGCGAGCCTGAAAAAATTGATCGATTATCATGTAGCCAGTGGCACCGCGGCGATCGTTTCCGTAGGGACCACCGGCGAGTCCGCAACGCTTGCCCATGACGAGCACGTTGACGTGGTGCTGCAGACGCTGGAGTTGGCCGACGGCCGCATTCCGGTGATCGCCGGCACCGGCGCCAACGCCACCGCCGAAGCCATCGCGCTCACCACCCGCTTCGCCAACACCGGCGTGGTGGGCTGCCTGACGGTAACGCCGTACTACAATAAGCCGACGCAGGAAGGGCTGTATCAGCACTTCAAGGCGATCGCCGAGAGCACCGAACTGCCGCAGATCCTGTATAACGTGCCTTCGCGCACCGGCTGCGACATGCTGCCGCCGACCATCGCTCGGCTGGCGAAAATCAAGAATATTGTTGCTGTAAAAGAAGCGACGGGGAACTTAAGTCGCGTTAGTCAGATCCAAGTGCTGGTTGACGATGAAGATTTCATTTTGCTGAGCGGCGACGACGCCAGCGGGCTGGACTTCATGCAACTGGGCGGCAAAGGGGTGATCTCCGTGACGGCCAACGTGGCCGCGCGCGAGATGGCGCAACTTTGCGCGCTGGCGGCGCAGGGCAAATTTGCCGAAGCGCGCCGCTTAAATCAGCGCTTGATGCCGTTGCATCAGGATCTATTTGTAGAAGCAAACCCAATTCCGGTGAAGTGGGCCTGTAAGGCGTTGGGATTGATGGCAACCGATACGCTGCGTCTGCCGATGACGCCGTTGAGCGAAGCCGCCCGCCCGGTGGTGGAGCGCGCGCTGAAAAGCGTCGGTTTGCTGTAACTCTAAGGGAAATTTGATGGCTTATTCATTGCAAAAGTCGACGGTAGCAAAAGTAGTGGGCATCTCATTGGTGATGATGCTGGCAGCCTGCAGCAGCGATCAGCGCTACAAGCGCCAGGTCAGCGGCGACGAGGCCTACCTCGACGCGGCTCCGCTCAAGGCGCTGAACGCGCCGTCCGGCATGATCCTGCCGGTGCAGAGCGGCAACTATGACGTGCCGGCCACAACGGTGCAAGGCAACGTCGGCAAGCAGCTGGACATTCGTCCGCCGGTGCAGCCGTTGGCGCTGCTGAGCGGTTCACGCGCGCAATACGCCGGCGACAGCGGCACGCTGCTGCTGGAAAACAGCCCGCAGAACCAGAACCTGTGGTCGCGCGTCGTCAGCCTGCTGCAGGCGAAGAACATCGCGATCGCTTCCCGTCAGGACGCCGGTCAAACCCTGACCACCGACTGGGTGAAGTGGAACCGTCTGGACGAAGACAACCAGTACGAAGGCCGTTATCAGATCAGCGTGCAGCAGCAGGGCTACCAGCAGGCGCTGGTGGTGAAAAGCGTTGGCCTGCAGCAGCAGGGCAAGACCGAACAGGTGACCGATCAGTCTGAGATCCAGCGCTACAACGGCATGATGATCAACACCCTGATCGAAGGTCTGGACAAGCAGGACAATCTGGCGAGCAGCCAGACCGCCAGCCGCTTCGGCGCGCTGGACGTGCAGAGCGGCGCCGATGATACCGGCCTGCCGATGCTGGTGGTGCGCGGCCCGTACACCGTGGTGTGGGATCGCCTGCCGCCGGCGCTCGAAAAACTGGGGATGAAAGTGGGTGACCGCAGCCGTCCGCAGGGCACCGTCGCCGTGACCTACAAGTCCCTGAGCAGCAGCGATTGGGATGCGTTGGGCGTCAAGGATCCTGAGCTGGCGGAAGGGGATTACAAGCTGCAGGTCGGCGATCTCAACAACCGCACCAGCCTGCAATTCATCGATCCGAAAGGCAAACCGCTCACCCAGTCGAAAAACGACGCACTGGTGGCGGCATTCCAGTCTGCCTTCAGCAAAACCAGCGTTAACTAATCAAAAAGGGGCTTCGGCCCCTTTTTGTTTTGTCTATACGGTATCGTTTGCGTCGCAGGTTTGGCACAATAGTGTCCGGCACGCCAAAGAATTCATTAGGTCAATTCTATACCCCCTAATTTCGGGCTGCGCTCGGGAGACAACGGGGATACATCACTGGAGTAAGTAAGATGCAAAAGCTAGCTGAGCTGTATCGCGGAAAGGCAAAAACCGTTTACACCACCGAGAATCCCGATCTGTTGGTGTTGGAGTTCCGCAACGATACGTCAGCACTGGATGGTCAGCGCATTGAGCAGTTCGATCGCAAAGGCATGGTGAACAACAAGTTTAACCATTTCATCATGAGCAAACTGGAAGAAGCCGGCATCCCGACCCAGATGGAGCGTCTGCTGTCCGACAACGAAGTGCTGGTGAAGAAATTGGACATGGTGCCGGTGGAGTGCGTGATCCGCAACCGCGCCGCCGGTTCGCTGGTGAAGCGTCTGGGCATTGAAGAAGGTCTGGTGCTGAACCCGCCGCTGTTCGATCTGTTCCTGAAAAACGACGCCATGCACGATCCGATGGTGAACGAATCCTACTGCGAAACCTTTGGCTGGGTGAGCAAAGAGCATCTGGCGCGCATGCGCGAGCTGAGCTACCGCGCCAACGACGTGTTGACCCAGCTGTTCGACGACGCCGGCCTGATCCTGGTCGACTTCAAACTGGAGTTCGGTCTGTTCAACGGTGAAGTGGTGCTGGGCGATGAGTTCTCGCCGGACGGCAGCCGCCTGTGGGACAAAAACACCCTGGACAAGATGGACAAAGACCGTTTCCGTCAAAGCCTGGGCGGCCTGATCGAAGCCTACGAAGAAGTGGCGCGCCGCATCGGCGTGAAACTCGACTAAGCGTCGGCACCGCCATTCGGGGCGATCCGGCCGGATCGTCCCGCTATTCTGCGTTTTTCCAGAAAATTTCTACATTTCCTCCGCGGCAGACCATTTATAATGATGGATGTGAGATGACTAAAACCTATCCCACTCAGGCTTGAAGCTGCCTTTGCGCTTACGATCGCGGCGCAACTTCAACGAGCAGGGGAAATATCTGGAGTGTATTTATGCGTTGGCAAGGGCGTCGGGAAAGTGACAATGTTGAGGATCGTCGCGGGCAGTCTTCAGGTTTGGGCGGCGGTGGCGGCGGTTTCCGCGTGCCGGTGGGTGGCAAGGGCGGCATCGTCATTCTGGTGGTGGTGCTGGTGGCCGGTTATTACGGCATCGATCTGTCGCCGCTGTTGAATGGCGGTAACGTCGCACCGCAGGGTCAACAACAGAGCGCCAACATCAGTCCGAAAGACGATGAGCTGGCCAAATTCACTTCGGTGGTGCTGGCCTCGACCGAAGATAACTGGAAAGAGATTTTCCAGCGCATGGGCAAAACCTACCAACCGCCGAAGCTGGTGATGTATCGCGGCGTAACGCGCACCAGCTGCGGCACCGGTCAGTCGGCGATGGGGCCGTTCTACTGCCCGGGCGACAGAACGGTGTATATCGATCTGTCTTTCTATCAGGACATGAAGACCAAGCTGGGCGCCGGCGGTGATTTCGCTCAGGCCTATGTGGTGGCGCACGAAGTCGGCCACCACGTGCAGAACCTGCTGGGCATCGAGCCGAAGGTGCGCCAGATGCAGCAAGGCGCCAGCCAGGCGGAAGTGAACCGCCTGTCGGTGAAAATGGAGCTGCAGGCGGACTGCTTCGCCGGCGTGTGGGGTAAATACGCCGAGAAGCAGCAGATGTTGGAAGAGGGCGACCTGCAGGCGGCGCTGAATGCCGCGCAGGCGATTGGCGACGATCGGTTGCAGCAGCAGAGCCAGGGCCGCGTTGTGCCGGACAGCTTCACCCACGGCACTTCGCAGCAGCGCTACACCTGGTTTAAACAGGGCTTCGACAGCGGCGATCCCAATACCTGCAACACCTTTGCATCCCGTTAACGCCTCAAGTGCCGGAGCCTGACTCCGGCATTTTTTTCGGATTGAGATACAGCCTTATGCTACAGGCAGCGCAACAACTCATGCGGCGGCAGGGCATCCGGCGCCTGCTGGTGCTCAGCGGTGAACCCGAGTGGTGCCGCGAACAGGCGCAGCGGCTGGCGGCGGCGCTGCCGGGCGACTGGCCGTGGGTGGGGGAAAACCCGCCGCCCGGCCTGACGGCTTTGCCGAGCCGCGCGGTGCGCCAATTGCTGGGGCAGGAACGGCTGCACGCGGTGTTCGACGCCGGTCACTCGCTGGACGTGGAGGCGCTGGCGGCGCTGTGCGGCGCATTGCGCGCCGGCAGCTGGCTGCTGCTGTTGACGCCGCCCTGGCGGCAATGGCCTCAGTTGCCGGACGGCGACAGCCTGCGCTGGAGTGATTGTCCGCAGCCGATCACCACGCCGCATTTCATTCATCATCTGCAGCATCATTTGGCCGACGACAGCGAAGTGACTGTCTGGCGGCAGGATGAGCCCCTGACGTTGGCCGCGCTGCCGGCGCGTGAGGGGTGGCAGCCGCCGGATGGCGGGCCGACCGAGGAACAACAGGCGATCTTGACGGCGTTGTTGCAGGCCGAGTCCGGCGTGTGGGTGCTGACCGCCGCCCGCGGCCGCGGCAAATCGACGCTGGCCGGCATGCTGATGGCGCAGTCGCCGCTGACCTGCTGGATCACCGGGCCGAGCCGCGCCGCCACAGAGGTGGCCGGGGAATGGGCGCAGGGGCGCGCACAGTTTTGGGCGCCCGATGCCTTGCTGGCGCAGTGCCGGGAGGGGGACGTCAGTGACGTGGGCTGGCTGCTGGTGGATGAAGCGGCGGCGATCCCCGCGCCGCTGTTGCAACAGCTGATCGGCTATTTCCCGCGCGTGTTGCTGACCACCACGGTGCAGGGCTATGAAGGCACCGGCCGCGGTTTTCTGCTGAAGTTTTGCGCCGGGCTGCCGTCCTATCAGGCGTTGAGTCTGCAACAGCCGATGCGCTGGGCGCAGGGCGATGCGTTGGAACGGGTCACGGACAATGCGCTGTTGTTCAACGAGCTGCCCGCCTGGCCGGTGGATGGCCAGGCGATCGATTATAGCCAGGCGGAGCAGCGTGAACTGTGCGCCGATCCGCAGCGGCTGGCGCGTTTCTATGCTCTGCTGAGCAGCGCGCATTACCGCACCTCGCCGCTGGACTTACGCCGGCTGATGGACGCGCCCGGCATGCATTTCGGGCTGGCGCAGGCCGGACAGGAGGTGGTCGGTGCCGTGTGGCTGGCGGACGAAGGCGGGTTGAGCGCCGAGTTGGCGCACGACGTGTGGGCCGGCCGCCGCCGGCCGCGCGGCAACCTGGTGGCGCAGTCGCTGGCGGCGCATGGCGGCCAGTGGTGGGCGCCGACGCTGCGGTCACGGCGCATTACCCGCATCGCGACGCTGCCGACGCTGCGGCGGCAGGGTATCGCGCGTCAGCTGGTCGAGCGGCAACGCCGCCAGGCGCAGGGGCTGGACTTCCTGTCGGTCAGCTTCGGCTATACCGAGCCGCTGTGGCGCTTTTGGCAATCCTGCGGTTTCGAGCTGGTGCGTATCGGCAGCAAGCCGGAGGCCAGCAGCGGCTGTTATACCGCGATGGCTATCTTGCCCCTGAGCGAGCAAGGGGAGGCGCTGCGGCACGCGGCGCACAAGCACCTGGCGCGCGACTGGCCCTGGCTGCGGCAGCGCATCGAACTCGTGCTGGCGATCCCGGGCGATGACGGCGACACGTCGCTCGGTGAAGAGGACTGGCGCGAGCTGGCCGGTTTCGCTTTCGCCCATCGGTCGCTGGAGGCCAGCCTGGGGGCATTGCAGCGTTTGCTGTTGGCCAGCAGTCTGCCGCTGCCCGCGCTGCGCGGCCATCTGCAACGGCGGCAATCCCCGGCGGCCTGCGTGGAGCAGGCGGGCGTAAGCGGCCAGAAAGCCTTGCTGCGCCACTGGCGGCACGAAACGGCGCAGGCGCTGGAACAGTTGAATGCGCAACACTGCCGCTACTGGCGCGACTGGGCGCAGTCGTTGCAATAAATTGAATAACTCGCTCAATAAAACCCGATTTTCCCGATTTCTCAACGGCGTATAGTCACTGTCAGCGGTGCGGCGGCGACTGTCGCCACACCAGGTTTGGTTACTATTAAGGAGTCATCGATGAAACATGAGCATTTCGTTGTCCAAAGCCCGGCGACCCCGGCGGCGCAGCTGATCTTGCTGTTTCACGGTGTCGGCGACAACCCGGTGGCGATGGGGGAGATCGGCAGCTACTTCGCCAAAGACTTTCCTCAGGCCCAGGTGGTGAGCATCGGTGGTCCCGAAGCGTTTGGCAACGGCGCCGGGCGCCAGTGGTTTTCGGTACAGGACGTGACCGAAGAGAACCGCGCGGCCCGCATAGCAGACGTGATGCCGCAGTTTGTGGCCGTGGTACGTCATTGGCAGCAGCTGAGCGGCGTGGGCTATGCCGGCACTGCTCTGGTGGGGTTCTCGCAGGGGGCGATCATGGCACTTGAGGCGTTAAAAGCGGAAACCCGGCTGGCCGGGCGCGTGGTCGCGTTCAGCGGGCGTTTCGCCCAGTTGCCTGAGCAGGCTTTCGGCGACAGCGTGGTGCATTTGATCCACGGTGAAGAGGACGCGGTGATCGCGGTGCAACACGCTCACGCGGCGGCGGAAGCGTTACGGGCCAACGGCGTGGATTTCACGCTCGACGTGGAAGAGAACGTCGGGCATGCGATCAATCAGGGCATGATGAACGCCGCGCTGGAAAGGCTGCATTATTACGTGCCGCAGCGCTACTGGGACGAGGCATTGTCCGGCAAGCGCGGCGAGCTGATCGCCTTTCGCTAAAAACTCAGGGCGCCGATGAGCGCCCTGATGTCATTTCTTTTTCGGCCAGTCGTCTTCGTCATCCCACTGGGCGTTGTTGTCGCGGTGCGGCGGTATCTCCGGCTTGTTGGCCAGATAGCTTTTCACGTCGACGCGGCGCAGTTCCTTGATGCCGCTGACGACCATCCCCACCAGAACCAGCAGAATAATCCACCAGTAATCAGCTAACCATTGCATAGCTACTCCTTTCCTTCACTGCGTATGAAACGCGAAAAAATCGAGGGCAGATGGCGTTCGAGCCATTCGACACCGGCGACCTCCTTGTCTTGCCAGGCCGCCAGCAACAACGCCGGGGTCAGCAAATGTTCAGCCTCTTGCGCCAGCGGCCGGTAGCTTAGATGCCACGGCTCCACCGCCACGCCGCCGCTGTCTTCGGTAAAGGGGCGATAGAAACCGAACTCGGCCATATGCGCCGTCAGCCACTGGTTGAGCGGCGCAAAGTAACCGCCTTCTTCATATTCCCACGGCTCCAGCTGCAGCTTTTGCCCTTCCGGCAACAGCGACGGATCGTACACGTCCAAATCGCTGCCCCAGTGATGGCGGCTGGCGCCAGGCAGGGCTGACCAGCGCAGGATCGCCTCACAGCGCTCGGCGGCGGACAGCGGCGCGACGTCGATCGGTTGACTGTCCTTATCTAATACTGGCCGCTGGCCGCAGAATTTGCCATTCCAAATCTCCAACTGGCGGTCGAAGTCGCGGAAGGTGCTGGCGGGCTGGAGATCGAATCCGGCTTCACGCGCGGCCTGCTGCATCGCCAGGAAGGCATTGACCGCCTGCGGCTGCAGCCGATGGTTGCCGCTCAGCGGCGCCAGGTGTCCGGTCGAACGGCCGGTGAGCATTTCTGCGGTGATCATGCGACCAATTGCTCCATGATGCGTTGATACATGCGGCTCAGCAGCTGCAGATCCGCGGCGTTGACACATTCGTTGACCTTGTGGATGGTGGCGTTGACCGGCCCCAGTTCCACCACCTGCGCGCCCATCTGCGCGATAAAGCGGCCGTCGGAGGTGCCGCCGGTGGTCAGCAGCTGCGGCGTCAATTCAGAATAGTGCCCGACGGCGTTGACCACCGCATCCACCAGCGCGCCGCGCGAGGTGAGGAACGGTTGACCGGACAGCCGCCATTCGATGCTGTAATTCAACTGGTGGCGTTCCAGCAGCTCTTCCACGCGCTGCTTGATCATCGCGTCGGTGAGTTCGGTGCTGAACCGGAAGTTGAACTGCACGTAGAGATCGCCCGGGATCACGTTGTTGCTGCCGGTGCCGGCCTGCACGTTGGCGATCTGCATGCTGGTCGGCGGGAAGAACTCGTTGCCGCGATCCCATTCGATCGCCACCAGTTCATTCAGCGCCGGCATGGCGCGGTGCACCGGGTTGTCTGCCAGATGCGGATAGGCGACGTGCCCCTGTACGCCGTGGATATGCAGGTTGGCGGTGATGGAGCCGCGACGGCCGTTTTTCACCACGTCGCCGACGCGTTCGGTGCTGGACGGCTCGCCGACCAGGCAGTAATCCAGCCGCTCGTTGCGCGCCATCAGCGCTTCGACCACTTTAACCGTGCCGTGGGTGGCGCTGGCTTCTTCATCCGAAGTGATCAGAAATGCCAGGCGGCCCCGGTGATTCGGGTTGGCGGCGACAAAGCGTTCCGCGGCCACCACCATCGCGGCCAACGAGCCTTTCATGTCCGCCGCGCCGCGGCCATACAGCATGCCGTCGCGGATTGCCGGTTCAAACGGCGGGTTGTCCCAGCGTTTTTCATCGCCGGTCGGCACTACGTCGGTGTGCCCGGCAAACGCCAGAGTTTGCCCTTCGCCGCGCCAGGCCCAGAAGTTTTGGGTGTCTTCGAAGTCCATGGCTTCGACGGTGAAGCCGATCGCCTGCAGGCGTTCGATCATCAGTTGCTGGCAGCCTTCGTCATTCGGGCTGAGGGAAGGGCGTTTGATCAACTGCTGGGCCAGTTCGATAACCGGGCAAGTCATACGGCAACCTCGGCGATAAATTGTTGGTAAGCGTCGGCGTTGAAACCGAGCAGAGCGTGGCCGTTGCCGTCGTCCAGCAGCGGACGTTTAATGATTGCCGGCTGCGCCAGCATCAGCGCGATGGCGGCGTCGGCGTTATCACAGGCGTTGCGCTGCGCTTCATCCAGCTTGCGCCAGGTGGTGCCGCGGGTATTGAGCAGCGGCTCCCAACCCAGTTGCGCGACGAAACCGCGCAGTTGCTGTTCGGTCAGGCCGTCGGCGCGGTAGTCGTGAAAATGATAGGCTATGCCTTGATCTTCCAGCCAGCGGCGGGCTTTTTTGATGGTGTCGCAGTTTTTGATGCCGTACATCGTCAGCGTTGTCTGTTGCGGTTTATTTGCCATGGCGTAAAGCTACCTGTCTCGTCGAGTCGATACTGAGCGGCGGGCGCGGTCTTAGGCCTTCTCGCCGCCCGGCGATAGCAGAGATAATGCCAGTAAAGCGGCGGCGAGATCCAGACAACGATGCGCGCGAGAGACGATTGGGCGCCAGGGAGAGAGGTTGGCAAATTGATGAAACGGCTATCTTCGCCGGCGGGGCTGTTAAAAGACGCCGGCGAACGCGTTCTGCCGCCAATGCGGCGCGGGGGAGAGAGAACTACTCTTTATTGATTCTTATGTTTAAACGCTCGGTCAAACACCGTACGCGGGTAATATGCAACAGCGGTTTTATCCTGCTGGCGCCGAGTTTTTTCATGATTCGTGATTTGTAATGATTGGCGGTTTTATTTCTGATATTCATGGCATTGCTGATGTCGGCCAGCGATTTTCCCGTCGACCACTCCGAGAGAAAATGCGATTCGCGCTGAGAGAGTTGCGGCGGCTCGGTATAGTGACTGTAACGCTTATATAAGTCGCCGATCAGGTGGCTGAAGCGGCTCAATGATATAAGGTTTGATAATATAATGGTCTTATTGTCGACAATCACCATCTCATGCAGGCAGTCGGTAATAATGACTATTTTGTAGGTATTGGGGTTGGCATATTCATCGCGGTAACGCGCTTCAAAGTTGGCGATGGTGACATCGATAAAGCAGACCCTTCTGCGGCTAAAGCCGGCCGGTGCGCGTTTTTCCGCCCAGGTTTGGTTAATGAGTTGCCGGATGCCGACGGAGGTATAAGCGCAGTCGCTGAAAATATCAATTTCCATTTTATTATGATCCTTTTTTATTCCTGGTGTCGGTGGATATCTTAAAGTATAAAAATAAAAACAATTGAAATAATTCAATGTTGAATTTTTTTTCGTGATAATTCTTAAAATTCGTCTATGCGGTTTTTAATTTTTTGTGGTCAATTATTTTGTTGATATGTAAGGGGTATTTTAAAATCATTAAATATCTTATAGGTTAAGACGAGGTTTTTGAATAGAGTTCATCTATTGATGGGAGGTAATTAAAAGGAATTAACATAGATTATCCCTATCGTAAATTAATCATCGATCGTTTTTTTCGATCTTTATTTCGATTTTTTATGTGAAAAGTCTAACTGCCAAGAAATATCTCATTAAACAGTCTAGGAAATATCTCATCAAAAATCCCAAGAATAGTCTTATTAATGAAGGTATGCATGAATAATAGGCGAAACAAGAAAGTTAGGGGATAAGGCATAGCTTGATGCTTTGCGAAATCCTCTGATTGGTTTCGACATAAATTATGACTTTATGAAAAATTATTTTTCGAAGAACGATCAACGTATGTAACCACCGTTTTGCAATCGCTGCAGCGCAGCGCCGTCCGCATACACCATGCCGGTGGTCAAATCGTGAAAGCCGTACTTTTTATAGAAGGCGAGCTTTTCCGGCACGGAATAGATGAAAATCTTGCCGAGCGGCGCCAGATCTTGCATCACCCGATCCATCAACCTGCGCCCCAGCCCTTGTCCCTGAAAGCGCGGATCGATCGCCACGTCCGCCAGGTAGGCGACCGATGTCAGATCGCTGATGGCATGTGCAGTGGCGATCAACTCGTCGCCGATAAACCCCCAATAGCAAAACTGGCTGTGTTGATAAACGCGCCGCAAGGTGTGCGGATCGCGCTTGCCCAGCCCGGCGGCCTCCAGCAATTCACACAGCCGCTGCCAGTCGATGGCGCGGCGGCTCGGGTCGGTGATAATTTCCATCGTTTTCCTCTAACCGATAAGACTGAGATCGGCGGCATAGTGCCGAATGGCGCGTTGATAACCGCGGATGTCGGGGTCTGACGAGGTTTCCGCCAGCAGCAGCAACAGATCGGTCACGGCCCGTTTATTTTCACCCAGGTTGTACAGCGCCATGGCGCGAAACAGCATCAGCTCGTTGGCCTGCGGGAACTCGGCCAGGCCGTCGTCGAAAGCCCGTAGCGACGCCGGATATTCTCCCAGGGCGCGGTAGGTGCTGCCGAGACCCAGCCAGGCCTCGCGGCGTTGGGCGGGCGGCAAATCGCGAGCCAACGCCGCGAGGTAACAGGGAATGGCCTGTTGCTCCAGGCCCTGTACGTCATACAGGCAGGCCAGCTGAAAGTGCAGCGTTGCCGCTTCCGGCTCCGCCGCCAGCTGCCGTAACGCCAGCGCAGTGGCTTCTTGATAGCGGCCCTGCGTTTTTAACTCTAAGAGAGACAAAGAAGTGGACATGATCGACACTCCGTTGGCGTATTTTTATACCTTTTACACGCTATCGTGGAGAAATTGATATCACAAGGGAATAGCTGCACTGAACATTGATCAGATAAATACGAAAATGTGCGCTAAGCCCGGTTTCCGAGCCCGGCATCGTTCCCGTTTCCCTTCACATGGTCAAAAAACAGGCGTAGAATCCGCTTCGTCAAATAATTGAGGTTGTAAAGCATTATGGTTGATCGTGAATTAGGAAACTGGAAAGACTTCATTGATGAGATGTTGGGCAACTGACACAGCGTTGAAGCAGATGGCAAGGTTGAGTCATTGGAAAGTCACTGAAACACCTTGGGAACGAGATTTTCGTTCGAAATAAAGCAGCATCGGTAACCCGACGCTGCTTTTTTTATATCTCGCGGATCAGTCCCCGGTGGCCGGCGTATTGCCTGCCGGATGCGCTTTACCCGGGAAACGGCGGCGAACCAGCACAAAGAACAATGGCACGAAGAAAATCGCCAACAGGGTGGCGGAAATCATGCCGCCCATTACCCCGGTGCCGACCGCATGCTGGCTGCCGGAACCGGCGCCGCTGCTGGTAGCCATCGGCAGCACGCCGAAGATGAACGCCAGCGAGGTCATCAGGATCGGCCGCAGGCGCATGCGGGACGCGTCGAGCGTCGCCGACATCAGATCCTGCCCTTTATGGTTCAGCTCATTGGCGAACTCGACGATCAGAATGGCGTTTTTCGCCGACAGCCCAATGATGGTCAACAGGCCAACCTGGAAATAGACGTCGTTCTCCAGGCCGCGCAGCCAGGTGGCGGCGACCGCGCCGATCACCCCCAGCGGCACCACCAGCATCACCGAGAACGGTATCGACCAGCTCTCGTACAGCGCCGCCAGGCACAGGAACACCACCAGCAGCGAGATGGCGTACAGCGCCGGCGCCTGCGAGCCGGACAGCCGTTCCTGATAGGACATCGCCGTCCATTCCAGCCCGAAACCGGTCGGCAGTTGGCTGACCAGTTTTTCCATTTCCGCCATGGCGGTGCCGGTGCTGACGCCGTTGGCCGCCTCGCCGACGATCTCCAGCGCCGAACTGCCGTTATAGCGCTCCAGCCGCGGCGAACCATACTCCCAGTGCGAGCTGGCGAAGGCCGAGAACGGCACCATGCCGCCCGCGCTGTTGCGCACATACCATTTGTTGATGTCATCCGGCAGCATGCGGAACGGCGCCGCGGCCTGCACGTAGACTTTTTTCACTCGGCCGCGGTCGACGAAGTCGTTGACGTAGGTCGAGCCCCAGGCGGTGGAGAGGGTATTGTTGATGTCGTCGATCGATACGCCCAGCGCCTGAGCCTTGCGCTGATCGATATCGATTTGCAGCTGCGGGCTGTCGTCCAGGCCGTTGTGGCGCACGCGTGACAGCAGCGGGTTTTGCGCCGCCAGCTGCAGCAGCTGATCGCGCGCCGCCATCAGTTTGGCATGGCCGAGCCCGGCGTGGTCTTCCAACTCCATGTCGAAGCCGGAGGAGTTGCCGAGACCGGTGATCGCCGGCGGGCTGCTGGCGATCACCCGGGCTTCGTTAATCTTGTTGAATGCCAGCGTGGCGCGATCGATGATGTCGAACGAGCTGTTGGCGCCCGAGGTGCGCAGATCCCAGTCTTTCAGCCGCACGAACAGGCGCGCTACGTTTTGGCCGTTGCCGCCGGGCCCGGAGCCGATGATGGCGAACACCGACAAAACGTCCTGTTTCTCTTCGGTGAGGAAGTAGCGCTCGACCTTTTCCACCACTTTGGAGGTCTGCTGCAGGGTCGAGCCCGCCGGCAACTGCACCTGCACGGTGAAGATGCCGCGGTCTTCCTGCGGCAGGAACGAGGTCGGCAGCTTGATGAACAGCAGCGCCATGCCGCCGAGCAACAGCAGATAAATCACCATGTAGCGGCCGCTGGCGTGCAGAATGCGCCCCACGCCGCGCTCATAGCGATCGGCATTGCGGTTGAACATGCGGTTGAACCAGCCGAAGAAGCCGCGCTTGCCGTGATGGTGCCCTTTGGCGATCGGTTTAAGCAGCGTCGCGCACAGGGCCGGGGTCAGGATCATCGCCACCAGCACCGACAGCACCATGGCGGAGACGATGGTGATGGAGAACTGGCGATAGATGGCGCCGGTGGTGCCGCCGAAGAACGCCATCGGCACGAACACCGCCGACAGCACCAGGGCGATGCCGACCAGCGCGCTCTGGATCTGCCCCATGGATTTGCGCGTGGCCTCTCGCGGCGGCAGGCCTTCCTCGCTCATCACGCGCTCGACGTTCTCCACCACCACGATGGCGTCGTCCACCAGCAGGCCGATCGCCAGCACCATGGCGAACATGGTGAGGGTATTGATGCTGAAGCCGCAGGCGGAGAGGATGGCGAAGGTGCCCATCAGCACCACCGGCACGGCGATGGTGGGGATCAGCGTGGCACGGAAGTTCTGCAGGAACAGATACATCACCAGGAACACCAGCAGGATGGCCTCCAGCAGCGTTTTCACCACGTCCTTGATCGACGCTTTGACGAACGGGGTGGTTTCATAGGCCACTTTGGCCTCCAGCCCGTGCGGGAAGTATTGCGACAGCTCGGCGATCTTGTCCTTCACCAACTGGTCGGTCTGCAGTTCGTTGGCGCCGGAGGCCAGCTTGATGTTCATGCCGGCGGCCTGCATGCCGTTGTAGCGGCTGAGGTAGTTGTAGTTCTCGCCGCCCAGTTCGACGGTGGCGACGTTGCCCAGCGTCACCAGCGAGCCGTCCTGATTGACCCGCAGGGTGATCTGGCGGAACTGTTCCGGCGTCTGGAGCTGCGACTGGGCGTTGATGGTGGCGTTCAGCGCCTGTTTATCGACCGACGGCGTGCCGCCCAACTGGCCGACCGCCACCTGGGCGTTCTGCGACTGAATGGCCTTGACCACGTCCTGGGTCGTGAGCTGATAGCTGTTGAGCTTGTTGGGATCGAGCCAGATGCGCATGGCGTATTGTGAGCCATACACGTCCATGCTGCCGACGCCGTTGATGCGGCTGAGCGGATCCTGCAGGTTGGAGACGATGTAATCGGCGATGTCCTGCTTGTCCATACTGTTGTCGGTGGAGACGAACGCCACCATCATCAGCGTGGTGTCGCCGGATTTCGAGACCGTGACCCCTTGATTCTGCACCGCCTGCGGTAAACGTTTGATCGCTGCCTGCAGCTGGTTTTGCACCTGCTGCATCGCCTCGTTGGGATCGGTGCCGGCTTCGAACGTCAGCGTGACGGTCGCCTGGCCGGTATTGGTGCTCTGCGACGACATATACATCATGTTGTCGAGGCCGGTCATATTTTGCTCAATGATTTGGGTAACGGTGTTTTCCAGCGTTTGCGCCGAGGCGCCTGGGTAAGTTGCGCTGATGCGCACGTTCGGCGGCGCCAAATTCGGGTATTGTTCTACCGGTAAAGAAAAAATCGCCAATGCCCCGGTCAGGCAAAGAATAATTGCCAGCACCCAGGCGAAAATCGGGCGATCAATAAAAAAATTGGCCATGCAGCGCGAACCTCGTTATGACTTGTTCTATCTTTAAAACGCATCGGAAATATGCATTTCAGCGGCAGGGAAGGATTCCGACGCTATTGCACTTTACTCGGGATAGTCGAGGAAAGCGTGGAGAAAAAAAGGAGATAGTGTAAATAACGGTAGCGGGAAACGGCGTGGGTGCCCCGGTGTCGATAATTGTACACTATTAAGACATTTTTATTACTATCAAAGGCCTTGCGCATTTCTTCGCCGCAGGGAGCCGAAAAATAAAAACTGGATCCACCTTACAGCAGGAGCTTGGCATGGGAATTAACCCGGTATTTGCCCGTCGGCTTTATTTATGCTGGCTGATCAGCCACAGTGAGCGGCCCAATGTGCCGCGGTTGATGGCGCTGACCGGCTGGCCGCGCCGCACGTTGCAGGATGTGCTGAAGGCGCTGCCCGGCATGGGCGTCGAGCTGCAGTTCGTGCAGCAGGGCGTGCGCAACAACGACGGTTTTTATCAGTTGGAAAGCTGGGGGCCGTTCAACAAGAGTTGGGTGCATCAGCACCATCAGGCGCTGCTCAGCGCCATCGAGTAAGCGGCCCCGGCGTATTGGCCGGGGCGGGGCGATCAGTGGCTTTTGTACTCCAGGTACATCACCGTCGCCGCCACGCGAGAACGCACGTCCAGCTTGCGCAGTATGTTGCGGATGTGCACCTTCACGGTTTCTTCAGAGATATGCAATTGCGCCGCCACCTGTTTGTTGGACAGGCCGCGCGCCACCTCTTGCAAGACGTCCAGTTCGCGTTCGGTCAAGGCGGTGAAGGGATCGCGCTGCTCGCTGCGCGCCAGCAAATAGTCGGCCATGGCGTCGCTGATCACGTTTTGCCCCTCGGCGGCGGCGCTGATGTGTTCCAGCAGCTGCTCCGGTTCACTGTCTTTCAGCAGATAGCCGTCGGCGCCGGCGTCGATCAGCGCATACAGATCGCTGCGCGCGTCGGAGACCGTCAGCACGATGATGCGTGCGTCCACGCCTTCGTCGCGCAGAGCCCGCAGCGTATCCAGCCCGGACATGCCCTTCATGTTCAGATCCAACAAGATCACGTCCGGCGCGTGCTGCAGCGCCAGCGCAACCGCCTCGCTGCCGTTGCCGGCCTCTGCCACCACGCCAAATCGCGCATCCAGTCCCAGCAGTTGTTTGATGCCGCGCCGCATCAACGGATGATCGTCAACGATCATGACTCGGTATTGCTTCATCACCATGAAATATGCTCCCTGTAGCAAGTAAAGCCACTCAAACGCGCCCGGAGGCGTGCTTCACAGTGGGACTGTCTCTTCAAAAATAGCGGCATTCTGCACCGCAAACCTCTCCGGGCGGCCTTCTGCCCGGCGGCAACCGTAACGCAGAGTGAACAGCCGCAAGGTCAGGGCGAGAATGTCAGGCAGACCGCCGTGCCGCCGCGGCTTCTGCGCCGGATGCGCAGCGTTCCTCCCAGTCGCGCCGCGCGTTCGCTCATGATGGTCAAGCCGTAATGCCCTTCCGGTTCTTCCAGACTGGCGATGCCGCAACCGTCGTCGGTAATGCTGAATACGTTGTCGCCTGCGGCGTTGACCTCGCAACACACCGCGATCTCGCTCGCTCCTGCGTGCTTGACGGCATTGAGCACCGCCTCGCGCACGATCTGCAGCGCGTGCACCTGCTGCTGGGCGTTGAGCGCCTGCGAGGGCAGCCGACAGTGTAACTGAATCCGGGCGGTGGTTAGCGCCTTTAATGGCTGCAGCAGTTGCTCCAGCGCGGCATTCAGATCCGCCTCCTGAATGTTGAGGCGGAAGGTGGCCAGTAATTCTCTCAGCTGGCGATAGGCATCGGCCAGCGTGCGATCGAAATCGTCGATAATCGTTTGCGCCGCCGGATTGTCGGCGGCGCGCCGGAGCAGCGTCAGCTGGATGCGCAGGAACGACAGCGTCTGCGCCAGCGAATCGTGCAGCTCGCGGGCGATGGTCCCACGTTCTTCCATCAACAGCAGATATTGGTGCTGCTTTTGCGCCCGGTTGAAGTAGACGCCGCGCCCCAGCATGTTGGCCAGGCTCTGCATCAGGTGAGGATGCGGCGGCCGCGCTTCGGGCTGCCATCGCAATTCACCCAGCAGTTTATCGCCTTGGGTGATCGGCAGCGCGCTCCAGGTTTGCGCCGGCGCCGGCTCTCCTTCGTTCAGTTGCCACTGGCCATGATCGTCCGCCACGTTCAACCGGATGCAGCGCAGTCGTTCGCTTTGGCGCACGATGCGCAGCACATTCTCGAATGCCTGCTGATCGATCTGGCGCACGCTCAGCGCCTGTGAACAGCGATACAGCACCTCCAGCGTTTCGTTGGCCTGCTGCAGGCGCCGGGTTTTTTCCTGCACTTTCAGTTCCAGCGACTGATAGAGCCGGGCCAGCTCGTCAGACATGGCGCTGAAGGTTTGCGACAGCACGCCGAGCTCGTTCGGCAGCGCCACGTCCAGCTGCGGGTGGCGAAAGTCGCGCTGTTGCACGCGCTGGCTGGCGTCGACCAGATGCTGCAGCGGCATGACCACCTGGCGGCGCATAAAGCGAATGCAAAACAGCACCAGACCGATGATGGCGGCGTAGCCCAGCACGCTGACGGCGGCCACCAGGGTGAGTTTCAACTCGGAATAACGCTGCAGAGCGGAAACAAAATGATCGACGCGGTTGACGTAGCCGGCGACCTCCGCCCGGTAGGCGGCCGCTTGCCCGTCACGGATCTGCCGCTCCATCGCTTGCCATGTTCGTTGCAGCGCCAGATAGTGGTTGCGCACCTCGGCCGGGACGTAAAAGCGCGCCAGCTTTTGCAGCGCCGGCGCCTGCAAAGATTGTCGGTACTGCTGCAGGTGCAGCTCCAGCTCCGGGCTCTGTCGATCGAGATCAAAGGCCAGGCGGTAGCTTTGCATGCGCAGCGAACCGGCAATGTTGATCGCCTCGGCATCGCTCTGGCTGCCGGCGACGGTCGTCAACGCCAACCCGGTGGCGAGCACCGACAGTATCACGATGCCGAACAGCGCCCTGGCCAGGCTGCCGGTCACGGAACGTTTAACAAGCAATCACGGAATCCTTTTCTCTCAGGTGAGGGCTGCGCCAGTTTCATTCGAAAGCAAAACTATAACTTTTGCAACTAAATTGCACCGCGATTTGTATCAAGTTGTCAACAAAACGGGAACAATTGTCGTCGTGTAATCAAATGAATAGCGAAATGCCCGCCGATGTTCAGCTGCAGCTCGGTTTCCACTGAGGATTTGTCTTTGCGGATGCGATTCGTCTGTCAGATTATGCGTCTGCCCACGATGTATTTTTAATCCTGGTTTGCCCGGAGAGGCGTTGTGATTTTTGTTGCAAATCGTCTGCTGCGGCGCAGCGTAATCGCGGTATGATTTTCACGTTGCAACTCAAGGAAAAAGGGTCATGTCGTCGAAAATTGAGAATGTGAAGAAAGAGCTGTTGTCGGACAACTGGTATGTGCTGCACAAGTACACGTTCGATCTGAAACGCAAAAACGGCGGTTCGGTGCAACAGATGCGCGAGGTTTACGATCGCGGCAACGGCGCCACCATTTTGCTGTACAACCGCGCCAAGGGCACGGTGGTGCTGACCAACCAGTTTCGCATGCCGACCTATGTCAACGGCAACGAAAGCGGCATGCTGCTCGAGGCCTGCGCCGGCCTGCTGGACGCCGATTCGCCGGAGCAGTGCGCGCGCCGCGAAGCGGTGGAAGAGACAGGTTTTCAGGTGGGCGAGGTCAAGAAAATCTTCGAAGCCTACATGTCGCCGGGCGGCGTGACCGAGATCGTGCACTTCTTTATCGCCGAATACCATGACGATGAGCGGCGCGCGGCCGGCGGCGGCATTGAAGATGAAGATATCGAAGTGATCGAACTGCCGTTCAGCGAAGCGGTGGCGATGATCGCCGATGGCCGCATTAAAGACGGCAAGACCATCATGCTGCTGCAGTATTTGCAGATTCATCGGGTGATGGAATAAAAAAAGCCGGTCATGATGACCGGCTTTTTTATCGGCTGGTGCCAGGCCGCTTACTTCAGCAGCGCCTGCGCCTTCGCCACCACGTTGTCCACGGT
>NZ_JALBYS010000019.1:0-100667 GCF_022678525.1 Serratia sp. PGPR-27
AATCAGCGCTGAGCCACAAATCTATTTCACTTTTTTTGAAAGAGGTCTTCAAAACACCCCGCTTTTTAATCGCCGGCAACGGACTAAAATTAACCATATCCGCCGCAGACAGCGCGACGAAAAAGATCCCAGGTTATTCAATGCAGATAAATGACTTTTTGCCGCAGCGACACTCGCTGTCAGGCCGTAACGGCAAAAAGTAAGAGAGGCACTATGAAACGCATTATTCTCACGACGGCGCTGGCCGCCCTGTTCTCCGCCAATGTGATGGCTGCGACGGAGATCACCTCGCACCAGGCCGATCAACGCCAAAGCGTCGGCTTCGTCACCCTGAACCAGAATGTGGTTTCGCCGGACGACGCCAGCAGCCAGGTCAGTAAAATCGCCGACCAACGCGGCGCAAGCTCTTATCGCATCATCGCCCTGCACGAACCGGGCGACAACAGCACGATGCACGTCAGCGCCGAGCTGTACCGCTAAAGAGACGCGCCACGCCAGGGAAATCCCAGGGCTTCATCAGAAAGCCCGTTCAGTCCGCACCGGAGCGCCGCCCGTTGGTCGCTCCGCTTCCCCCGCCAATCAGAGCTTGAGCAACGCCGGCGCGTTGAGCGACTTGCCCGGATTGTGCAACTGCAACGCCATCCGCAGATAGTGGGTGCGCATTTGCAGCAGATCGGCACTTTCCGCCAGGGTCGCCCGCTGTTCGAACGAGAGTGCTCCCGGCGCCGCAGTGTGAGTGGCCGCCGCTTTCGGCGCGAAAGAGAACAGCGCCGTCATGTTTTGCACCGTCTGCGCGGTAATGCGCGACAGCGGATGCACCTTGCCGTCGGCTGCCTCCAGCATCTCGCTGAAGGCCGCTGAGTTAAGCTCGGCGCGCGCTTTTATCGTTCCCATTAAGCCGGCCACACTGCCGATGCTTTTTATCATGCCCTCTGCTCCTTGCTGCCCTGAAAGAATTCACGCTGACATTCTCCCCTTCATTCGGCCAAACGATGGCCGAAACAGCAGGCACAGAGCGCTGCAATTCCATGCATCGTGCCCGGCGGCGCATCACAGCTCGCGGCGGAAAAAGTCTGCCGTGGCGGACAGCGCCAACGGCGTGATGCGGTGCTTCACCCCCGGCTCGACGAGCGACGTCAAACGGCCATCCGCGCCTTGCCGCCGCAGTTCGGCCGCCAAACGCAGGCTATCCGCCGCAGGCACCACGTCGTCCGTCTCGCCGTGCCACAGCAACAACGGCCGCCCGGCTATCGTCTCCAAACGTCCTTCCAGCTCATATTCCGCCAGCACGGCGGTGCGCGCGGCAAACGCCGCCGGCGAGAGCGCCTCGCCCTCTTCGCCCAACGGCGGATACAGCGTTTGCGCCAGTGAACGGTAATAGCCGGAGCCCATCAGACTGGCGGCCGCCCGGATCCACGGGAAGCGCGCGAAGGCGCCAAGCGCGGTCATGCCGCCCATTGAGGCGCCGGCAACGCCGATGCGTCCGTCGGCAATCAGGCCAAGCCGCTCAAAATGTGCCTTGATCTGCGGCAGCTCGTCGATATTGCCGCGCAGGATCTCCCAGAACGCCGCCAGGCGCCGCGTCTCATCGCCGTCGAACCGCTCGCCGTGCCGATCGGCATCCGGCAGCACCGCCCGAAAACCGGCGCGCGCCAGCGCATAGGCGAAGTAGGCGTACACCTCTTTCGACGAGGTATAACCATGGCAGAAGAACACCGTCGGCAGCGGCCG
Source organism: Serratia sp. PGPR-27 (assembly GCF_022678525.1). NCBI lineage: Bacteria > Pseudomonadati > Pseudomonadota > Gammaproteobacteria > Enterobacterales > Yersiniaceae > Serratia > Serratia sp. PGPR-27. Next base: position 1,732 of record NZ_JALBYS010000019.1, read on the forward strand.
ATGATACTGCCCCGCCGGCACCGCATGGATCACCGCAATATCGCCCGCCCGCTCGTCATGAATTTCGATCATCCGTTCATCCTCAACTCACCTGTTGGCATTCATCATGACAAACTTGCGCCAGCCAGCGTTAGCTCAATCTGTTCCAGCTTATATTGCGTTACACTGAAGCCATCGCACCGGCTCTTTCGAGGTTCCCATGACGTTTGTCCGCACACTCATCGCCCTGACGCTGGCCGCGCAGCTTTCCGCCTGCGGCATCATGACCACCACGCCGAAACCGCCGCCGCCGCCCACCGCACAGGCGCAGGAGATCGTCCGCGCGCAGACCGCCGAGCTGGTGAAAATCGGCACCGTCACCGCCGTGGTACGCGGCAGCCCGATGGACGTGGAAGCGGAGATCCAACGCAAGGCCACCGCCGCCGGCGCCCGTTATTATGTGATCATCATGAACAGCGAAACCGTCGTGCCGGGCCAATGGTATTCCCAGGCGATCCTGTATCGCTAAGGCGGGGATTGTTTAAGCAGATTTACACTGGCTTTGCACAGGCTGAAGCAGGGTGTTGCACACTGAGGGACAGCATGCCGCATGTTGCGGGTGCGATTCAGGATCTGACGAAGGGGAACGCCATGAAACGCTCCACCGCACTCACCTCCCTCTTGCTTTCCATGGGGTTGCTCAGCACCGGCGCACAGTCCGCCGAGCTGGCGCCCGCCGATCGCGTGACGCCGCTCAGTGAAATCGCCGAGATCACCTTCAGCGATCTGCCCGGCTCGCCGCAGGAAGCGGAACTGGCCATCGCCCGCACCGCCGGTCAACACGGCGCCAGCTATTACCGCATCCTGCGGATGGAAGAACAGGCGCACCCGCTTGGCTGGCGCGCCTCGGCCATCTTATACCTTTAGTAGCTCATGCACGCCGCATTCAACACGCCGCCGCTAATGGAGACGCCCCCCAGGAAAATCCCGGCGGCCAGATGGTTGGCTTCGATCTTGTCGCTGATGCGCGGCATGTAGATCTTCACGGCCGCGAACAGCAGCAGTTGCACCACCAGCGCCACCACGCCCCACAGCAGGTAATCCAGCAGGCTGATCGAGTTGACCGCCGCGCTGGCCAGCGGGATCACATACCCCAGGCAAGCGCCGATAAAGGCAAAGGCGGCGGATTGATTATCGGCCTTGATCAACGCCCATTCGTCATGCGGGGTGATGCGGGTATAGACGAACAGAAACACCAAAATCATGGCGAAACCGCTGAAGAAGTAAGAGGCGAACGCCGCCAACGCGCTGAGAATATCCATGTGCATTTTCCTGTCAGAGTGAGGCTGAATTAAAAAGGTTTTCGCCGCCGCGCGCCACCCTTTTCCCTAACCGCCGATGGCGCGGTTCAGCAGCAGTTCGCACACCTCGGCCGACAGCAGGCTCTCGCCGCGGTGATCCAGCGTCAGGTGGCACCAGGCGTCGGCGATCTGCGGGCTGGCATGCTGCAGCAGTTGCGCGGCGCAGCACAGGTCGAACAGCTGCTGGGTCAGCAGCCGCCCCATCTCTTCACGCGGTTGCCGGGCGCGCTGCTGCCACTGCCGCCAGGCATGATCGAACAACCGATTCTGGCCGCGCACCGGCTGCAGCTCGAACTGCAACATCTCGAGCGCGCCCGGCAGTTTATGCAGACTGCGCAAAACGTCCAGACACATGATGTTGCCGGAGCCCTCCCAGATGCTGTTCACCGGCATTTCACGGTACAGGCGCGGCAGCTCGCTCTCTTCGCAGTAGCCGATGCCGCCCAGCACCTCCATCGCCTCGGCGATGAACGGCATGCCCTGACGGCAGATGCTGTATTTGGCCGCCGGCGTCAGCAGGCGGCTGTAGATCAGCTCGCCCTCATTGCTGCGGCTTTCCCAGGCGCGAGCCAGCCGGAACAGCAACGCGGTATGCCCTTCCAGCCGCAGCGCCATGCGCGCCAGAACCTGGCGCATCAGCGGTTGTTCGATCAACAGCTTACCAAATGCCTGCCGCTGCAGCGCATGATACAGCGCCACCGACAGCCCGCGGCGCATCAGGCCGTGGCTGCCCAGCGAGCAGTCGAAACGGGTCAGGCCGCCCATTTTCAGGATATGCCGCACCCCGTCGCCCTCATCGCCCAGCAGCCAGGCGGTGGCGTCCTGAAACTCCACCTCGCTGCTGGCGTTGGAGCGGTTGCCCAGCTTGTCTTTCAGCCGTTCCAGGCGAATGGCGTTGCGGCTGCCGTCCGGCAAAATGCGCGGCAGGAAGAAGCAGGACAGCCCGCCTTCGGCCTGCGCCAGCACCAGGTGCGCATCGCTCTGCGGCACCGAGAAGAACCACTTGTGCCCCACCAGCCGGTAGGCTTCGCCCGGCCCGCGCGCGCCGAGCGGCGTGGCGGTGGTGGTATTGCTCAAAACATCGGAGCCGCCCTGCTTCTCCGTCATGCCCATGCCGATCAGCAGGCCGCGCTTTTGCCCGCCCGGCAGCAGGTGAGCGTCATAACGATCCGACAGCAGCGGCGTCAGCCAGGAGCGAAACTCGGCCGGTAACGCCTGCTGCAGCAGCGGTGTGGCGCCGAAGGTCATGGTCACCGGGCACAGCGTGCCGGCCTCGACCTGCGCATGCAGCATAAAGCGCGCGGCGCGCGCCACGAAGGAACCGATGCGCGCATCCTCCTGCCAGGGCAGGTTGTGCACCCGGTTGGCGATCAGCCCCTGCATCAGGATATGCCAGGCCGGGTGAAAGCGGACGTCGTCCAGTCGCTGGCCGGTGGCGTCGTAGCGCAGCAGCTCCGGCGGGTTGGCGTTGGCCAGCCGCCCCAGCTCCAGCGACTCCTGCGTGCCGAGCTGCTGGCCCAGCGAAGCCAATACCTCGGCGTCCCAACCGCCTTGCTCGCGCTGCAACGCTTCGCGCAGCGGCGTATCGGAGAGAAACAGGTTGCTGTTGCCCAGCGGCTTGGGTTGGTTAAAAACGGTGTGCGTAGTCCAGACCATGAGAGTGCTCCCTGAAAAAAGCGTCAGGAGTAAGTATGGTCGGCGCAGAGATTTCTGCCGCAGGCGGGATCACAAGAGGGGGAATTAACGGGGGCACAGCGCCCCCGTCAGGAGAATCAGCCGCGCTGACGCACCGCTTCGAACAGGCAGATGCCGGTGGCGACCGACACGTTCAGCGAAGAGACGGTACCGGCCATCGGGATGCTGATCAGCTCGTCGCAGTGTTCGCGGGTCAGGCGGCGCATGCCTTCGCCTTCCGCGCCCATTACCAGCGCCATCGGGCCGGTCATTTTGCTTTGATACAGCGTATGGTCGGCTTCGCCGGCGGTGCCCACCACCCAGACATTCATCTCTTGCAGCAGACGCAGCGTGCGCGCCAGGTTGGTCACGCGGATCAACGGCACGTTTTCGGCGGCGCCGCAGGCCACTTTCTTGGCGGTGGCGTTCAACTGGGCGGAACGGTCACGCGGCACGATCACCGCGTGCACGCCGGCCGCGTCGGCGCTGCGCAGGCAGGCACCGAGGTTATGCGGGTCGGTCACGCCGTCCAGCACCAGCAGGAACGGCGTCTCCACGCTTTCCAGCAGGCCCGGCAGATCGTTCTCCTGATACTGGCGCCCTTCGCGCACCCGGGCGATGATCCCCTGGTGCACCGCGCCTTCAACCTTGTCATCCAGCCATTGGCGGTTCGCCACCTGGATCACGATGCCGGTCGCTTCCAGCTCGGCGATCAGCGGTTGCAGGCGGCGATCTTCGCGGCCTTTCAGGATAAACACTTCCAGGAAGCGTTGCGGGTCGCGCTCTAACAGGGCTTTGACGGCGTGGATGCCGTAAATAATTTCGCTCATGATGCTCTTTTAAATTCGTGCGGCCGGCGATAACCGGCCGATGGTAACGATGTGCGGCAGGTTAGGCCTGCTCGGCACCTTTCTTCTTGGCTGCGCGTTTGGCTTTGGTCGCCGCCGCGATTTTCCGCGTTTTGTCAGACGCTTTCTTGGCCTTCTTCTTCGCCTTCTTCACCTTGTCGGCGGGCTTGGCGTCATCCTGCTTGCGGAAGGCGCTGTCCGGTTCGAAGTTGGCCGGCGGTTTGCCGCCGCGGCGCTTGCCGCGCCCCGCATTGCCGCTGTCGCGCAGCGTACGCTGGCCGCCCTTCTTGGCGCGATCGCGCTCGGTTTTCCCTTCACCGCGCGCTTTGCGGGTGCTGGATACCAGCGCGAAGTCGATCTTGCGCTCGTCCATATGCACCGCATCCACGCGGATCTCCACCGTATCCCCCAGGCGATAGACCGTGCCGGAAGACTCGCCGATCAGGCGCTGGCCGATATTATCGTAGCGATAGTAATCATTATCCAGAGTTGATACGTGCACCAGCCCGTCGATAAACAGATCGTTCAGGCGCACGAAGAAGCCGAAGCCGGTCACGCTGGAGATGATGCCGCTGAACACTTCACCGACGTGATCCTGCATGAAGTCGCACTTCAGCCAGTCGGCGACGTTGCGCGTCGCTTCGTCCGCGCGGCGCTCGGTCATCGAGCAGTGTTCGCCCAGCTGCAGCATCTCTTCGAATTCGCTGTGCCAGCCGCCGGTCGGCGTCCAGCGCTCTTTCGGCTCGCCGTGTTCCTTGGCCAGCTGGTATTTGATCGCGCGGTGCAGCGCCAGATCCGGATAACGGCGGATCGGCGAGGTGAAGTGGCCGTAAGAGGCCAGCGCCAGGCCGAAGTGGCCGCGGTTTTCCGGATCGTAAATCGCCTGCTTCATTGAGCGCAGCAACATGGTTTGCAGCATTTCGTGGTCAGGGCGCTCGGACACCTCATCCATCAGCACCGCATAGTCCTTCGGCTGCGGCTTATTACCGCCGCCCAGCGTCAGCCCCAGTTCGCTCAGCACGCTGCGCAGCGCGGAGATGTGATCGTCGCTTGGACGATCGTGCACGCGGTACAGCGCCGGCTCGTTGCGTTTCTCGACGAAGCGCGCGGCCGCCACGTTGGCCATGATCATGCACTCTTCGATCAGCTTGTGGGCGTCGTTGCGCACCGTCGGCTCTACGCGCTCGATGCGACGCTCGGCGTTGAAGATGAATTTGGCTTCTTCGGTTTCGAACGCGATGCCGCCGCGCTCGGCGCGCGCCTTATCCAGCACCTTGTACATGGCGTGCAGCTCTTCCAGGTGCTTGACCAGCGGGTGATAATGCTCGCGCAGCTCCTGATCGCCCTGCAGAATGTGCCACACCTTGTTGTAGGTCAGGCGGGCGTGGGAGCTCATCACCGCCTCGTAGAACTTGGCCGTGGACAGGCGCCCCTGGGCGGAGATGGTCATCTCGCACACCATGCACAGGCGATCGACCTGCGGGTTCAGGGAGCACAGCCCGTTGGACAGCACTTCCGGCAGCATCGGGATCACCTGCGACGGGAAATACACCGAGTTGCCGCGGCTGCGCGCTTCGTCGTCCAGCGCGGTGCGTGGACGCACATAGTAGCTGACGTCGGCGATCGCTACCCACAGGCGCCAGCCGCCGCCGCGTTTTTTCTCGCAGTACACGGCATCATCGAAGTCGCGCGCGTCTTCACCGTCGATGGTGACCAACGGCAGCTTGCGCAGATCGACGCGGCCCTTCTTGGCCGCTTCCGGCACCTGTTCGCTGAGATCGGCCACCTGTTTTTCCACCTGCGGCGGCCAGGTATGCGGGATCTCATGGGTGCGCAGCGCGATATCCACCGCCATGCTGGTGCCCATCTTGTCGCCGAGGATCTCAACGATCTTGCCAACCGCCTTGGTGCGGCGAGTCGGACGCTGAGTCAGCTCCACCACCACCATAAAGCCCATGCGCGCGCCGCTGACGCTGTCCGCCGGGATCAGAATATCGAAGCTCAGACGGCTATCGTCCGGCACCACGAAGCCGGTACCGGCGTCCATGAAGAAGCGGCCGACAATCTGGCTGGTTTTCGGCACCAGCACGCGCACGATGCGCGCTTCGCGGCGCCCTTTGCGGTCCGCGCCCAAGGCCTGCGCCAGCACCACGTCACCGTGGATCGCCATTTTCATCTGTTCGGCGGACAGGTACAGATCGTCTTTGCTGCCTTCGACGCGCAGGAAGCCGTAGCCGTCGCGGTGGCCGATCACCGTGCCGCGCAGCAGATCCAAACGTTCCGGCAGCGCGTAGCACTGGCGGCGGGTAAACACTAACTGACCATCGCGCTCCATGGCGCGCAGGCGGCGGCGCAGCGCTTCCAGCTGTTCTTCACCGCTGAGACCCAATTCGTTGCCCAGTTCTTCGCGGCTGGCCGGCGTTTCTCTTTTCGCCAAATGGGCCAGGATATATTCACGGCTGGGGATAGGGGATTCGTATTTTTCTGCTTCTCGTTCCAGGAATGGATCTTGTGACATTGCGGTTCCTCCGTTGTCATCAGCAGGATGACGTTGAGCCTTGTCTTCTCAACGTCGTTTTATTCGACAAGCAATAGCTTGTAGAGCGGCGGATTGTCTTCGACCATGTCGGCCAACGTATGCTTATCCAGCTCTTCAAGGAAATTCTGTACGCCCTGTTGGAGCACCTGCTTCAATCGGCAGGCAGGGGTGATGTGGCAAAACTCGCTGCTGCAGTTAACCAGCGCGAGCGGCTCCAGCGCCCGCACCACGTCGCCGAGGCGAATGCTCTCGGCCGGTTTGCCCAAACGGATGCCGCCATGCTTACCGCGCACCGCCGTGACAAAACCTACCCGGCTCAACTGATTGATGATCTTCACCATATGGTTGCGAGACACGCCATAAACCTCGGTCACTTCCGAGATGCTGGTCATCTTGTCCTGCGGCAACGAGGCCATGTAGATCAACGCCCGCAGGCCATAATCAGTAAAACTTGTTAACTGCACATCTTACCTCTGGGTATCACTTTACCCGTCTGATACGCCGCTTTTCGGCGCTATTCAAAAGATTACTCATTGGATAATAAACCAGCCGGAGAGTTCGTCGCTAATTATTTAGCGAATCCCGCGCCCTAAGGCGGGTTTATGAAAGGATTTTTTGACGTGAAACCGCAATCGGAGGGAGTCAGGATAAAAACAAACCGGGACGCGCCCGGTTTGTTTAATGCCGCAAAGCCTGATTATGCGTCGAACGGGTCGCGCAGGATCATGGTTTCGCTGCGATCCGGGCCGGTAGAGATGATGTCTACCGGTACGCCGGTCACTTCTTCGATGCGCTTGATGTAGTTCAGCGCAGCCTGAGGCAGCTTGCTGTGCTCTTTCACGCCAAAGGTGGTTTCGCTCCAGCCCGGCATGGTTTCGTAGATAGGCTCGATGCCTTCCCAGCCTTCAGCCGCCAGCGGAGTGGTGTCCACTTCGCGGCCGTCCGGCATGCGGTAGCCCACGCAGATCTTCACTTCTTTCAGGCCGTCCAGGACGTCCAGTTTGGTCAGGCAGAAGCCGGACAGGGAGTTGATCTGCACGGCGCGGCGCACCGCTACCGCGTCCAGCCAGCCGGTACGACGACGACGGCCGGTGGTGGCGCCGAACTCGTTACCCTGCTTGCACAGGTACTCGCCGGTTTCATCGAACAGTTCGGTTGGGAACGGACCTGCACCCACGCGAGTGGAGTAGGCTTTCACGATGCCCAGCACGTAGTCCACATAACGTGGGCCAATGCCGGAACCGGTAGCTACGCCGCCGGCGGTGGTGTTGGAAGAGGTAACGTACGGGTAAGTACCGTGGTCGATATCCAGCAGGGTGCCCTGAGCGCCTTCGAACATGATCAGGTCGCCACGCTTGCGCGCGCCGTCCAGCAGTTCGGAAACGTCAACCACCATGGCGGTCAGGATGTCGGCGATAGACAGCACGTAGTCCAGCGTCGCCTGATAATCGACGGCGTCAACTTTGTAGTAGTTGACCAGCTGGAAGTTGTGGTAATCGACGATCTCTTTCAGCTTAACGGCGAAAGTTTCTTTGTTGAACAGATCGCCGACGCGCAGGCCGCGACGAGCCACTTTATCTTCGTAAGCCGGGCCGATGCCGCGACCGGTGGTGCCGATCGCTTTCGCGCCGCGCGCTTTCTCACGCGCGTTATCCAACGCAACGTGGTAAGGCAGGATCAACGGGCAAGCTTCAGAGAGCAACAGACGTTCGCGTACCGGGATGCCACGCGCTTCGAGTTCACCCATTTCTTTCATCAACGCGTCCGGCGCCAGAACAACACCGTTGCCGATGATGCTGGTGACGTTTTCACGCAGAATACCTGAAGGAATTAAATGAAGAACGGTTTTTTCACCGTTGATTACCAGAGTGTGGCCAGCGTTATGGCCACCTTGGTAGCGCACAACATATTGAGCCCGTTCAGTCAGCAGGTCTACAACCTTGCCTTTACCTTCGTCACCCCATTGGGTGCCCAGTACGACGACGTTCTTACCCATTTTTCAAAATCACCGATTGCTTAAAAATGGATTCTACCACCGTAATTTTCGATTTTCAGCACTTTTAGCATACGATTGCATAAATTTTGGGCTAGACTTTAAAGACCCGTGCGGCCGCTCAACATGTAGTAGATCACGCAGCCCGCAACCACTATTCCACCGCCAAATCGCCGCAGCGTCGCGTCCGGCAACTGCGACATCGCCACAATCATTTTGCGCCAGGCCTGCGGAAACAGCATCGGCCCCAATCCTTCCAGCACCAGAACCAGCCCGAGCGCCAGCCAAATCGTTGAGTTCATGCATCCCCCAAAAACGAGAAAGGGCCCGCGTAAACGGGCCCTCGATCAGATTGCCTCCCGCGCTTATTTGCGCAGGGTATCAGGCGACTTCATGTAGCGGAAGAAATCGCTGTCCGGGCTCAGTACCAGCACGTCCTGATTGTCCTTGAAGCTGGCTTCATAGGCACGCAGGCTGCGGATAAAGGCATAGAAGTCCGGATCCTGGCTGAACGCGTTGGCGAACAGCTTGGCTGCTTCGGCATCGCCTTCACCGCGGGTGATACGCGCCTGACGCTCTGCTTCCGCCAGGGTACGGGTCACTTCGTAATCCGCGCTGGCGCGCAGCTTCTCGGCTTCTTCCTGGCCCTGCGAGCGCAGACGACGGGCTACCGCTTCACGCTCGGCGCGCATACGCTGGTAGATGGCGTCGGACACTTCGGCTGGCAGGTTGATCTGCTTGATACGCACGTCGATCACTTCGATGCCCAGCGCCGCCATGCTGTTCGGGTTCACCTGCGGCTGTTTGCCGGTGGTTTCCCGCTCAACGCGCGCCGCCGCAGAAGCGATAGCGTCATCGGCTTCGGTGGTCGCCACTTCTTCGCCGTCGCCCACTGTGCCGGTGTTCAGCGCGTCACGCACGTCAGACATCAGCTTGCCGCGCGAGTCGGTCACGATGTCTTTCACGTCCAGGCGGCCGATTTCGGAACGCAGACGGTCGCTGAACTTGCGTTTCAGCAGCACTTCGGCCTGGGAGACGTCGCCGCCGCCGGTCGCCAGATAGTAACGGCTGAAATCGCTGATGCGCCACTTCAGATAGGAGTCGACGATCAGGTCTTTCTTCTCGCTGGTCACGAAGCGATCGGCCTGGTTGTCCATGGTCTGGATGCGCGCATCCAGGTTCTTCACGGTCTCAATGAATGGGATCTTGAGGTGCAGACCCGGCGCATACACCAGCGGCTTGTTTTCGCCATCGCGCAGCACCTTGCCGAAGCGCAGCACGATGCCGCGCTGGCCTTCCTGCACCACGAACAGCGAAGCGTACAGCACCACCAGCACCGCGAGGACAATAACTACAAAAGACTTACGCATTGATTACTCTCTCCCTACGCGAGTGGTGTCGTCACGCTGCGCATTCGCCCGGCGCTGATCCATAACCGATCCGCCGCTGGTGCGCGGAGTGCTGCTGTTGGCAGCCGGCGCAGGATTCGGATTGAGGCGAATCAGGCTGGTATCCTTGTTGCCGCTCTCCGTCGCCGCGCCTTGGCCGCGCAGCATCTGATCCAGCGGCAGCACCATCAGGTTGTTGCCTTTGTCGCTCACCAACACCTTACGGGTATGGCCCAGCACTTTTTCCATGGTTTCGATATACAGACGCTCGCGGGTGATCTGCGGTGCGGACTTGTATTCCGGCAACAGCTTGGCAAAGCGCGCCACCTCACCCTGAGCTTCCAGGACGGTGCGATCCTTATAAGCCTTGGAATCTTCCAGCAGACGCTGCGCCTGGCCGTTCGCACGCGGCTGAACTTCGTTGGCGTAAGCTTCCGCTTCACGGATGTATTGCTGCTCGTTCTCACGCGCGGCGATCGCATCGTCGAACGACGCCTTCACCTCTTCCGGCGGACGCGCCGCCTGGAAGTTGACGTCCAGCAGCGTGATGCCCATGTTGTAAGGACGAATGGTCTCTTCCAGCATGCGCTGCGTATCGTTACGCACCACGGTACGGCCTTCGGTCAGGATGCGGTCCATCGAGTATTTGCCGATCACGCCGCGCAGGGCGCTGTCGGTCGCCTGGCTCAGGCTGTCGTCGGCATTGACGACGCTGAACAGGTACGCTTCCGGGTTGGTCACGCGGTACTGCACGTTCATTTCCACGCGCACCACGTTTTCATCGGAGGTCAGCATCACGCCGGACGCTGCCAATTCGCGCACGGACTCCACGTTCACCGGACGCACGTCGTCGATGAAGGTCGGCTTCCAGTTCAGGCCCGGCTGCACCAGATGACTGAACTTACCGAAACGCGTCACGACGCCGCGCTCGGCTTCCTTGATGGTGTAGAAGCCGCTGGCGGCCCAGATCACCACCACGGCGACCGCCGCGATACCGATAATGCGGCCGCTGAAGCCCGGCCCAGAGGTGCCGGTGCCGCCGCTATTGCTGTTGGAGCCTTTGCCCCCGCCGAAACCGCTCAATTTCTTGCTCAGTTTGCGGAAGATATCGTCCAAATCAGGTGGCCCTTGATCACGACCGCCTTTGTTGTTACCGCCAGAGTTGCCGCCATTGTTATTGCTGCTCCCCCACGGGTCGCGGTCCTGTCCGTTATTACCGGGCTGATTCCACGCCATGTTTTAGCTCCATATTCTGTGATTGGGTACTTCAGGCTTTCGCGAAGCATAAATGTAACAGGATATGATCATACGATAAAGTCAATCAGGTCCTGTTCTTGCTTGCAGAGACGACGCCATTCGACGATCGGCATTCGCACCACCACGCCAATGCTGCCGTCTTCTTCGTTCCACTCTTTTTCAATCGCCTGAAGCTGGTAAAAACGGCTGCGAAGACGGCCTGCCCGTGGCGGTAAGCGCAATTCGTAATGCGCGATCTCCCCCGATAAGCGCTCCGTCAACGCCTGATACAGCAACGGAATACCCTCTCCGCTGGCGGCGGACAGCCACACCCGGATCGGCAGGTTTTCGTCGTTGCGGTCGATACGCGGCACAAAATCGTCCAGCATATCTATTTTGTTCATCACTAACAGTGTAGGAATTTCATCCGAGTCTATCTCCGCCAGCACGGTGTTCACCGCTTCGATGTTCTCATCGACGCGCGGATCTGCGGCATCGATGACGTGCAGCAGCAGAGATGCCTGGCGCGTTTCCTGCAGCGTCGCCTTGAAGGCGGCCACCAGATCGTGCGGCAGGTGCCGGATAAAGCCTACGGTATCCGCCAACACGGTATCCCCCACGTCCGGCACGTCAATGCGCCGCAACGTAGGATCCAGGGTGGCAAATAGCTGGTCCGCCGCATACACCTCGGCAGACGTTATTCGGTTAAACAGGGTGGATTTGCCGGCGTTGGTGTAGCCCACCAGCGATACGGTCGGCACATCGGCGCGGGTCCGCGCGCGTCGGCCTTGTTCACGCTGCTTTTCTACCCGCTCCAGGCGGCGCAGAATCAAGCTGATGCGATCGCGCAACAGGCGACGGTCGGTCTCAAGCTGGGTTTCCCCCGGCCCGCGCAGGCCAATCCCCCCTTTTTGCCGCTCCAGGTGCGTCCAGCCGCGTACCAGGCGCGTGGCGATGTGACGCAACTGCGCCAGCTCCACCTGCAGCTTACCTTCATGGGTGCGGGCACGCTGGGCAAAGATGTCTAAAATCAGCCCGGTGCGATCGATCACCCGGCATTCGCACAGGCGCTCGAGGTTTCTTTCCTGCGCCGGGGAAAGGGAATGATCAAACAGGACAACAGACGCGCCGCTGGCTTTCACCGCATCTGCAATTTCTTCGGCCTTTCCTTCGCCGACAAAGTACTTCGGATGCGGGGCTTTGCGGCTACCAGTCACCACTTGCAAAGCTTCGACACCGGCTGAGGAGACCAGCGATTCGAACTCGTTGAGGTCTTCCGTATCTTTGTCTTGCGAGAAATAGATATGAACCAGTACGGCCTGCTCACCGGCTTCATAACGGTCAAACAAGCGTGCAACCTCTCAAACGGACACTCACCGTGAGTTTGGGGGACATAAACAGCCCGCGGCTGCTTATGCTCCCCGTCATGGTTGACTTGCAACGCGCTTTATTCAGCGTCATCGCTTTCCTGCTGCGGCTGTTGCTGCGCAGACGGATTGTTGCCATGGTGATAGTTGCTTGAACCGCCGCTCGGGTTGTTGCTGTGATGCGAAACCGGGCGTGACGGGACAACGGTAGAGATAGCGTGCTTGTACACCATCTGGCTAACCGTGTTCTTCAACAGGATGACAAACTGGTCAAAAGACTCAATCTGGCCTTGCAGCTTAATACCATTCACCAAATAAATAGAAACCGGAACACGTTCACGACGCAATGCGTTCAGGAACGGATCTTGCAAAGATTGCCCCTTAGCCATTCTATCTTTTCCTTATTTGCTTGTTGTTTGTAACTAAGAACCTGTCGGCTCTAAAATAAACGACGTAAAAAATTTGCGCGCTGAATACTCAGCAATTGTACACAATCACCCAACCTATGCACTAACAACCTGTGTCACCGAGTCCAAAGCCTCTCCCGGCTTTTCACTGTCCAACCAATGGACCGACTCCCAACCCCGTAACCAGGTCATCTGGCGTTTAGCCAACTGACGCGTTGCGCAAATACCACGATAAACCATCTCATCGTAACTAATTTCACCAGACAAGTATGACCACATCTGGCGGTAACCGACACAGCGAATGGAGGGCAAGTCCGTATGCAAATCACCCCGTGCGAAAAGTGCACGCGCTTCCGTCTCAAAACCCGCCGCCAACATTTGATGGTACCGCAGCTCGATGCGTTGATGGATCAACTCACGGCTGGTCGGCGCTATCGCAAATTGGTGAACTTGATACGGCAACGATTCACCCGAAATTTTAGTCAGTTCCGTTAAAGTTTTACCCGAAATAAAAAAAACTTCCAGTGCTCTGGACAGTCTCTGCGGATCATTCGGATGAATTCTCAATGCCGCGACCGGATCGATCGCCTGTAACTGACGGTGCAACGCCTCCCAGCCCTGCTCCGCCGCTTGCCGTTCGATGCGCTCGCGCACCGCGGGATCGGCGGACGGCAACGGCGACAATCCTTCCAGCAACGCCTTGAAATACAACATGGTGCCGCCCACCAACAGCGGAATGCGGCCGGCGGCGGTGATGTCGGCCATCTCTTTCAGCGCATCGGCGCGAAACTCCGCGGCCGAGTAAGCTTCGGCGGGATCGCGGATATCGATCAGCCGGTGCGGCGCCTGCGCCAATTCTTCGGCGCTCGGCTTGGCGGTGCCGATATCCATGCCGCGGTAAATCAGCGCGGAATCGACGCTGATCAGCTCCACCGGCAGGCGTTCACGCAGCGCGATCGCCAGCGCAGTCTTGCCCGAGGCGGTTGGCCCCATGATGAAAATAGCCGGGGGACGTGGTGTCATTTCAGTGTCAGTCATGCTTGAGGGCCGCCAGTGCGGCCTGTAAATCAACGGGTTGTAAAAGTCCGCTCGGTGGCGATTTGACCAGCTGCGGGCAAAGTCGTTCAACGTCGGTCAGCAATTGTATCGCTTGCGAGGTGTTCCACTGTTCATGTTCGCTGCCAAGGCGGCGAGCGAGCCAGGTAGCCAGCACCGCGGGCGACATCTCCTGATGTTCGGCCAGATAGCCTAACAGTTCGGGTATCAGTTTTTGTAAATTTTGTTGGCGTAATGGTAAAGGCACTGCGCGCAGCGTCACACGGCCGTGATCCGCCTGCAGATCCAGCCCCATCATCGTCAGCAGCGCCTGATGCCGCGCGATGGCCGCCGCTTCGCTCTTCTCCAACGTCAGCTTGACTGGGATCAGCAGCGGCTGCGGCCGCAGCCCTTCTGCCGGCGGGTTGAGCTGCGCCTGGCGCAGCCAGCGTTCCGCCACCGTCAGGTTAAGCAACGCCGGCTGCTGGCGCTGTTCAATCAACGCATAACACGGCGGATGGATCATCAGCACCCGGCCAAAGCTGTGTTGCCCGCTCGCCAACGGCGTTTCCGCTGCGGCTTTCGCCGGCGGGAACAGCGGCGGCTTGCTCGGGGTTTCCGGCGCGGCCTCGGCCGGCAGCTCGGCGGCGGGCTGCATCAGTTTACCGTACAGCTCGCCTTCGCGTTTTTGGTAACCGCCCGCCGTTTGCCAACCGGGCTGCGGCGCGCGCTCGCGGGCGGCGCCGGGCGATGACGGCGTTTCACGACGCGACGCCGGCAAAGAAAAATGGTTGCCGCCGGCGGCGACGCGGTTTTCCTGCTGCCAGACCGGCGCGGGCGCTTCGTCCGGCGTTTCCGCCAGCGGCAGCAACGGCGTCTGCCCGGCCTGTTGCAGCACGGTGGTCACTGCCTGGTAGATAAAATCGTGCACCAGCCGCGCCTGATGGAAACGCACCTCGTGCTTGGCGGGATGAACGTTGACATCCACCTGGTGCGGATCGACCTCCAGATACAGCACGTAAGCGGGCTGCTGATCGTCCTTCAACTGATCCTGATAGGCCTGACGAATGGCGTGATTGATCAAACGATCGCGCATCATGCGACAGTTGACGTAACAATACTGCATTTCACCCAGTTGGCGTGCCCCGGCCGGATCCGCCACCCAACCGCGGATGCTCAGATCGCCGTGCTGCCAGTCGATGCTCAACGCATGCTGTAAAAACGCCGGGCCGCAGATGCTGCCTAAACGGCGCTCGTGCTGGCTCTCTTCCTTCGCCGCCCGGTATTGGCGGATCAGTTTGCCGTTGTGGCTGAGGTTGATCGCCACATCGAAACGCGCCAGCGCGATGCGCCGCACCACTTCATCGATATGGCCAAATTCGGTTTTCTCGGTGCGCATGAACTTGCGGCGCGCCGGAGTATTGTAAAACAGATCCAGCACTTCCAGCGTGCTGCCGACCGGGTGCGCGGCGGGTTTGACCGTCACCGCCTGCTCGCGCCCTTCGGCATAGGCTTGCCACGCCTCGCTTTGTTCGGCGGTACGCGACGTCAGGGTCAAACGGGAAACCGAGCTGATACTGGCCAGCGCTTCGCCGCGAAAGCCGAGGCTGACGATCGCCTCCAGGTCGTCGAGCGTGCTGATTTTACTGGTGGCGTGCCGCGCCAGCGCCAGCGCCAGATCGTCCTTGCCGATGCCGCAGCCGTTATCGCGAATGCGGATCAGCTTGGCACCGCCGCGTTCGATATCGATATCGATGCGCGTCGCACCGGCGTCCAGACTGTTTTCCACCAGCTCTTTGACCACCGACGCGGGGCGTTCAACCACCTCTCCGGCGGCGATCTGGTTGGCGAGCTGTGGCGGTAACACCTGGATAGGCATGCTGACTCCTGTAGCGGTGGCGCTAGGCCTGCGGAATGGTCAGCGTCCGATCCAGCGGCGCGACGTCCGACTTCAGATTATTGACCCGTTTCAGATCGCCGACGCTGACCCCATAACGAGAAGCGATAGAGGACAGCGTGTCCCCACGGGCCACTTTATGTTTAGACGGCTTCTTCGCCGGCGTTTTCGCCTTGGCGACGGCGGTGACGGCGGCGGTTTTACCCGCCGGCACCTTCAGGCGTTGCCCGACCCACACGCCGTCTTTCTTCAGTTTGTTCAGATCCCGCAGGGCCGCCATGGTGGTGCCGTAGCTGTCGGCGATGCCGGACAGCGTCTCCGCCCGCTTCACCACGTGGATCTGGGTCTTGCCGCTAACGCTGCGGCTTGCGCCGGCCGGGCTGACGATAGGCTCCGGCTGGCGCACGTCTGGTGTTGAGGTGTTAACCGCCGCTGCGACGTCCAGCGGTCGGTTTTCCACCTTTGGGTCGGCTTGCAGCGGATGCGCCAGGAAGTAGCTGCGCAGGCCGTTATGAATGGCCCTGGCAATCTTCTCCTGATACGCGCTACTGCCCAGCAGCCGCTCCTCCGTGCTATTACTGATAAATCCTGTTTCCACCAGCAGCGATGGAATATCCGGCGAACGCAGCACGCCCAGGCTGGCGTGTTCCGGCCGGCGTTTATGCAACGATCCGACGCTCTGCAGCTGCTGCAGTACCTTCACCGCCACGTCGTACCCGACGCGCTGCGAGTGGCCGAACTGCAGATCCAACACCGCCTGGCTCAGATAAGGGTCGGCCTGGCTATTGGCCAGCAAATCGCCGGCGCCGCCGAGCAGCTCAGACTGCTTCTCGTGCTGTTCCAGCCAGCCGGCCATTTCGCTGTTGGCACGGCGGTTGGACAGCACCCAGACGGAAGCGCCGCTGGCGCTGCGGTTTGGCGCGGCGTCGGCGTGGATGGAGACCAGCACGTTGGCGCCCTGTTTACGCGCAACGTCGGAACGCCCCATCACCGAGATAAAATAGTCGCCGTTACGCGTCAGCACCGGTTTGAACTGCGGATCGGCGTCCAGCATCGCCTGCAGGCGGCGCGCGATGGCGATGGTGACATTCTTTTCTTTCAACCCGCTCGGGCCAATGGCTCCCGGATCCTGGCCGCCGTGGCCGGCGTCGATCGCCACCACCACCCGATCGCCGGAACCGGCGGAAACGCGGCTGCTGCGCGGCGTGACCTCAGTGGCGGTGCCTGCGACCACAGTCTGTTTTTGGGTGAAGGGATTCGATCCCGTCGGCGCTTTGCGCAGCGGCGGCTCCGGCGCTTCACGCACCGCAACCGGCGCCTGACGCGGCGGTTGACTGACGGCGACCGGCGGAGGCGTTTGCACCGGCGCTTTACGCGCCACGATATTGGCGCCGCCTTCGGCCGAAATGGTGAACACCACGGTATGCACGCCGCCGTTCTGGCGAGTGGAAACGCGGGTTTTGGCGCGCTGGGTCAGATCAAACACCAGGCGCACGCTCTGAGCGTCTTTCGGCGCGCTGGAGCGAATGCTCTTTACCAGGTTTTGCCCGCTAAAGTTGAGCGGCAGGCCGCCGACTTTGCCCTTCTGGTTAACGTCCAGCACCACCCGTTCCGGGCCGTGCAGCGGGAAAAACGCATAGTCCGGCGGGCCATTGAAGCTCACCGACACCGTCGCTTCGCGTTGGGCGTTCGACACTTTGATATCGGACAGCGAGGACGCCGCCAGCGCGTTCAACGCGCCGAGCGGCCCCAGCACGGCGATCAGCATGATGACCGCAAATTTTTTCAACACCTGCGTCATTGCAGCATCATCCCTGTGATCCATGAATGCGGTCTAACAGCTGGCTGCCGTAAGCAGAAATCGCCTCGATCTTCGCCTCTCGTCCCTCGCCCTGATAGCCGAGGTGCAGCGCCAGGTCCGGCTCCGGCAGCACGCCGGTGCCCTGCTGCGGCCATTCGACCAGGCAGATGGCGTCTTGCGCGAAGTAATCGCGAATGCCCATGAATTCAAGCTCTTCCGGATCGGCCAGGCGATACAGATCGAAGTGATACACCGCCAGCGGCTGCAAGGCATAGGGTTCCACCAGCGTGTAGGTCGGGCTTTTGACGTTGCCCTGATGCCCCAACGCCTGCAGGAAGCCACGGCTGAAGGTGGTTTTACCGGCGCCCAGGTCGCCGTAGAGATAGATGACGCTGGCGCGATCGCAGGCCTTGGCCAAAGTGGTGCCCAAAGCGACAGTCGCTGCCTCGTCCGGCAGAGGTAAAACGAGTTCTTTCATTCGATAAAGTCTATTTTGCCCACTCAGGGTTAACGAAATGAAGGATGTCCGGCAGTAAATCGGTCGCCAACATGCCTCTTGTTCCTTGTCTTTCCGCTACGCGATCGCCGGCCGCGCCATGCACGACGCAGCCCGCACAGGCGGCATCATACAGCGGGAGCTTTTGCGCCAGCAAACCGCCGATGATGCCCGACAGCACATCGCCCATGCCGCCGGAGGCCATGCCGGCGTTGCCGACGTCGGCGATCGCCATCTGCCCCTGCTCATCGGCGATCAGCGTACCGGCGCCTTTCAGCACAGCCACGCCGCCGTAGCGCGCCGTCAGCTTGCGCACGGCAAGTAAGCGATCACTCTCGATGTCGGCAGTGCTGCAGCTCAACAGCCGCGCCGCCTCTCCAGGATGCGGAGTCATCACGCGATTCTGCCGTTTCTCGGGATTTAATGCCAGCAAGTTCAGCGCATCGGCGTCCCACAAGGCCGGTTTATCGCTGGTTTGCAGCACGCTCAAGGCGTTTTTGCCCCACTCAGCCTGGCCCAGCCCCGGGCCAATCACCAGCACATCCGCCCATTGCATCGCCTGCCGCAGCGTCGCCTCGTCGAGCGCCTGCGCCATCAGCTCCGGCCTGGCCGCCAGCAGCGGCGCAACATGATCAATGTGAGTAAGCACTCGCACCAATCCTGCCCCGCTGCGCAGCGCCGCCTCCGCCGCCATGCGAATGGCGCCACCGAAACCGCTATCGCCGCCCACCAACAGCAGGCGGCCATGCTCGCCCTTATGCGCGCAAGGACGGCGCGGATGCAGCCAGCGCGGCAACGCCTCGGCGGTAAGCCGCTGAATCTGCTCCGGTTGCTTCGCCAACCAACCCGATAAGCCTAGCGCATTCTGATGAAGTTGCCCGACCCAGTCGCGCGCCTGGCCGGTCAGCAGCCCCGGTTTGAGGCCGATGAACGTGACGGTATGCGCGGCACGCACCACCGCGCCCGGCGCCGCGCCGCTTTCCGCCAGCAGCCCGGACGGGACATCGAGCGCCACCACCGGCGCCGAATGGCGGTTGGCGGCCTCAATCAGCGCATCAAAAGGCGCACGCGGCGCGCTGCCAAGGCCAGTGCCCAGCAAGCCGTCGATAATGAGCGAAACAGACGCCGGCCAGCGGCTGTTCGCCGGCAGAATGTCGCCGCCTGCAGCTTGCCAGGCCTCGCGAGCCGCTGCGGCTTCCGGTGGCAAAGGGCGTGCGCCTTCGCAGGCGATCAGCGTCACCTGCACGCCCGCCGCCTTCGCCAGGCGCGCCACCACATAGCCGTCGCCGCCGTTGTTGCCGTGGCCACACAGCACCAGCCAGTGGTCACGGGAGGGGTACGCGTTGCGAGCCAGCGCGTAGGCCGCCTGACCGGCGCGCTGCATCAAATCGTAAAGAGAAATACCGAGCGAGGCCGCCGCCGCGGGTTCCGAGCGACGGATCCAATCCGCAGGCCAGACAGAGTGTGGTAAACTGTCAGCGTATGCTTTTTCACTGTGGCCCGTCATGACGCACCCCCTCGATCTTCATCAACTCGCCCAACATATCAAGCAATGGGGGCAATCGCTAGGATTCCAGCAGGTTGGCATCTGCGATACCGATCTGAGCCTTGAAGAGCCGAAGCTGCAGGCCTGGCTCGACAAGCAGTACCACGGCGAGATGGAATGGATGGCGCGCCACGGCATGTTGCGCGCACGCCCTCACGAACTGTTGCCGGGCACGCTGCGAGTGATCAGCGTACGCATGAACTACCTGCCGGCCAAGGCGGCGTTCGCCAGCACCTTGCAGAATTCGCAACTGGGCTACGTCAGCCGCTACGCGCTGGGGCGTGACTATCACAAGCTGTTGCGCCAGCGCCTGAAAAAACTGGGCGATCAGATCCAGGAATACTGCGGCGAGTTGAATTTCCGCCCCTTTGTCGATTCTGCGCCGGTGATGGAGCGCGCGCTGGCCGCCAAGGCGGGCATCGGCTGGGTTGGTAAACACTCACTAATTCTCAACCGTGAAGCCGGGTCGTGGTTTTTCCTCGGCGAGTTGCTGATCGATCTGCCGCTGCCGGTGGATCGGCCGCAGGAAGAGCAGTGCGGCCGCTGCGTCGCCTGCATCACCACTTGCCCGACCGGCGCCATCGTCGCCCCCTATACTGTCGACGCCCGGCGCTGCATCTCCTACCTCACCATCGAGCTGGAAGGCGCGATCCCGGAAGAATTTCGCCCGCTGCTCGGCAACCGCATCTACGGCTGCGACGACTGCCAGCTGATCTGCCCGTGGAATCGCTTTTCGCAGCTCACTGACGAAGACGATTTCAGCCCGCGCGCCGCACTGCATGCGCCGCAGCTGATCGATCTGTTCAACTGGACAGAAGAAAAATTCCTGCGCATCACCGAAGGCTCGGCGATACGCCGCATCGGCCACCTGCGCTGGTTGCGCAATATCGCCGTGGCGCTGGGCAATGCGCCTTATGAGGACGGCGTCGTGCTCGCGCTGCGCACGCGTTTGGGCCAGGACAGCATGCTGGACGAGCATATCCACTGGGCGCTGGCGCAACAGCTTGCTCGCCGTGAAGCGCAGGGCATCGAGGTGCAGACGGCACAGAAAAAACGGCTGATACGGGCTGTGGAAAAAGGTTTGCCGAGGGACGCCTGACGGCGTGCGCCGCGCGGCCGCATCACCGGCATCCTTACTCTGTGGATTTGTGCATAAAAATAAAAACACGTTGTCTTTCAACTGCAACAAAAAGAGCAAGTGATCGGCATAACGTTTTGGGATAAATAAATAAGTATATAAATCAAATAGATAAATATTTAATTTGTATGACGTTGATTTTTCAGGCAGGCGAGTTTATGTGCAGAGGCTGTGGATAACTCTGTTCACAACATTTTTACCGGGCGTGTAAAACGGGACAAAAATCCGCGCCGGATAAGGCGTTGGACTTGAGTTTGAAACGAAGAGAAAATTGGAGCGGGAAACGAGACTCGAACTCGCGACCCCGACCTTGGCAAGGTCGTGCTCTACCAACTGAGCTATTCCCGCATAGAGATGCTTTCGGCATCCGGTCACCAAACACTGGCGTGACCTTTGAATTTTTGGAGCGGGAAACGAGGCTCGAACTCGCGACCTCAACCTTGGCAAGGTTGCGCTCTACCAACTGAGCTATTCCCGCGTCGCATAGGTACTGCTTGATACTGCTTTATTTATTCATCATGCCGCATCGCGGCATTGTTGAATTTGGAGCGGGAAACGAGACTCGAACTCGCGACCCCGACCTTGGCAAGGTCGTGCTCTACCAACTGAGCTATTCCCGCCCGGCGTATCGATGGTGGAACGTTACGAAATTCTTCATCGGTACGGGGTGCGCATTATACGAGAAATCCTTTTTGCCGCAAGCCCCTGAAAGCAAAAAAACGCGATTTTTGTTTGATTGCCGATTAAAGCGCCAGATTGGCGAATTAAGCGGCTAAAAACGGCGTATTTTCCCCGCAGGGGCCGCCATCGCCTTAAAGCTGAATGAAATGTTCGCGGTAATAAGCCAGTTCGGCCACCGATTCGCGGATGTCATCCAGCGCCTGATGGGTGCCCTGCTTCTTAAAGCCGCCGAGAATTTCCGGCTTCCAACGGCGTGCCAGTTCCTTCAGCGTGCTGACGTCCAGGTAGCGGTAATGGAAGTAGGCTTCCAGCTCCGGCATGTAGCGGAACAGGAAACGGCGATCCTGGCCCACGCTGTTGCCGCAGATCGGCGATTTGCCGGCCGGCACCCATTGCTGCAGGAAGGCGATGGTTTCCAGCTCGGCGGCGCGATCGTCCTGGCGGCTGGCTTTCACCCGCTCCACCAGCCCGCTGCCGGTATGGGTGCGCACGTTCCACTCGTCCATCAAGGCCAGCTGCTCGTCGGATTGGTGCACGGCGATCACCGGCCCTTCGGCCAGGATGTTCAGGTTGGCGTCGGTGACCAGCGTGGCGATCTCGATAATGCGGTCACGCTCGGGATCCAGCCCGGTCATCTCCAAATCGATCCAAATCAGGTTATTTTCGTTTCCTGTCATGATGTTTCCTGCCTAAAAGCCGAGAGAAAAACGCTGTGCGGACGAGACGACGGGCGCCGCCGGTGGCGACGCGCCGCAGCCGGCGGCTAACAACGGTTATTTAATATAAAATAGCGTGTATCATAGTCTTTTTGGTCGCCTTGGGCGACATATACCCTGACGGGTTCAAGGCTGCGCCGGGGGCAACTCCCCGCCGCGGCTGTGCATATACGTAAAGGTATAAAACCGATTCAAGTGAGGCGCAGTGAGTAAGAACAAACTGTCCAAAGGTCAGCAACGCCGCGTGCAGGCGAACCATCAGCGCCGTTTGAAGCGCGCCGATAACAAACCGGAACCGGATGATTCCCAGCTGGGCGAGCCGCAGGAAGGCGTCGTCATCAGCCGTTTCGGCATGCACGCCGACGTTGAGGCGCCGGATGGCACTCAGCACCGCTGCAACATCCGCCGCACGCTGCGTTCGCTGGTCACCGGCGATCGCGTGGTGTGGCGCCCCGGCCTGGGCACCCATGAAGGGGTGAAGGGCATCGTGGAAGCGGTGCACGAGCGCACCTCGGTGCTGACGCGCCCGGACTTCTATGACGGCGTGAAGCCGATCGCCGCCAATATCAATCAGATCGTCATTGTGTCGGCGATCCTGCCCGAGCTGTCGCTGAACATCATCGACCGCTATCTGGTGGCCTGCGAAACGCTCGAAGTCGAGCCGCTGATCGTGCTCAACAAAATTGACCTGCTGGACGCCGAAGCGCGCAAGCTGGTCGACGGCATGATGGATATCTATCGCAAGATTGGCTACCGGGTGCTGGAAGTCTCCAGCCAGACGCGGGAAGGCATGGCGGAATTCGAACAGGCGCTGGCCGGGCGCATCAGCATCTTCGCCGGCCAGTCGGGGGTCGGCAAATCCAGCCTGCTGAACGCGCTGCTGCCGCCGTCTGAAGAGCAAATTCTGGTAAATCAGGTTTCCGACGTCTCGGGCCTCGGGCAACATACCACCACCGCCGCGCGGCTGTACCATTTCCAGCACGGCGGCGACGTGATCGACTCCCCCGGAGTGCGCGAGTTTGGCCTGTGGCACCTGGAGCCGGAACAAATTACCCGCGGCTTTGTCGAATTCCGTGATTATTTAGGCGGTTGCAAATTCCGCGACTGCCGCCACGATACCGATCCCGGCTGCGCTATCCGCGCGGCGATGGAGAAAGGCGATATCGCGGAAGAGCGTTTCGACAACTACCACCGCATTCTGGAAAGCATGGCGCAGGTGAAGGTTCGCAAGAACTTCACGGACGCCGCAGACTGACACTGACGGGCGGGCATTGACGACGGCGGAGCCCTCGTTACAATGCGCGCCCTTTACCCTGATTCACGAGGTTAACGTGCTGGATAGCATCAAGATTAAACTGCAATATTGGCTGCCGAAGCTGGCGCTGACCCGCCTGGCGGGCTGGGGCGCCGACAAACGTGCCGGCTGGCTGACCCAACTGGTGGTCAAAACCTTCGCCCGCTACTACCGCGTGGACATGCAGGAAGCGCAAAACCCGGACCTGGCGTCTTACGCCACCTTCAACGACTTCTTCGTGCGCCCGCTGCGCGATGGCGCGCGCCCGATCATCGCCGACGCCAACTGGCTGGCGCTGCCCGCCGATGGCGCCATCAGCCAGCTCGGCCCGATCCGCGAGGATCAAATCTTCCAGGCCAAAGGCCACCACTACAGCCTGGAAGCGCTGCTGGCCGGCAACTATCTGTTGGCCGAGCCGTTCCGCAACGGCCTGTTCGCCACCACCTACCTGGCGCCGCGCGACTATCACCGCGTCCACATGCCGTGCGCCGGCGTGCTGCGCGAAATGATCTATGTGCCGGGCGATCTGTTCTCGGTCAACCCGCTCACCGCCGCCAACGTGCCTAACCTGTTCGCACGCAACGAGCGCGTGATCTGCGTCTTCGACACCGACATCGGGCCGATGGTGCAAATCCTGGTCGGCGCCACCATCGTCGGCAGCATTGAAACCGTCTGGGCCGGCACCGTCACGCCGCCGCGCGAAGGCATTATCAAGCGCTGGACCTACCCGGCCGCTGGTGAAGAAGGCGCCATCACATTGGAAAAAGGCGCCGAGATGGGCCGTTTCAAGCTCGGCTCCACGGTGATCAACCTGTTTACCGCAGGCAGCGTGCAGTTTGCGCCGCAGCTGCATAACGGCACCGTCACCCGCATGGGTGAAGCCTTCGCCGAAATCCCGGCCGCCGCTGAAACACCACAGACCCCGATCTAAAGGAATCGACGCCGTGCGCCTTTTCATCACGCTTTTGCTCGGTTGCCTGTTGTGGCAACCGGCGCTGGCCGCCCCCGTGCCGACCGAGAGCCAGCTCAAACAGGAGCTGAAGCAGGCGGAAAGCAGCAAAAACGCGCCGAATCAGGCGGAAACCACCGAGGCGCTGCAAAGCGCCCTCAACTGGCTGACGGAGCGCAAAGAGTCGCAGACTCGCTCCGAGCAGTATCAGAGGGTGATCGACGATTTCCCGAAGATGACGCAGGAGCTGCGCCGTCAGTTGGTGCTGGAAAGCAACAAGATCCTGCCGAACGGCGACGATTTGCCGGCCGCCGAGCTGGAACAGCAGATCCTGCAAACCAGCAGCCTGCTGCTGGAACAGGCGCGCCTGCTGCAGCAAGAGCAGGATCGCACGCGGGAGATCAGCGATTCGCTCGGCCAGCTGCCGCAGCAGCAGACCGACGCTCGCCGTGCGCT
This sequence comes from Serratia sp. PGPR-27, assembly GCF_022678525.1. Taxonomy (NCBI): domain Bacteria; kingdom Pseudomonadati; phylum Pseudomonadota; class Gammaproteobacteria; order Enterobacterales; family Yersiniaceae; genus Serratia; species Serratia sp. PGPR-27. The sequence continues at coordinate 26,533 of NZ_JALBYS010000019.1, forward strand.
GACGGAAGTGCAGCGCCGCCTGCAGGCGCAGCCTGCCAACCCGACCACGCCGTACGCGCAGGCCGCCCTGGCCCTGCTGCAGACCGAAGCGGCGGCGCGCAAAGCCAAAGTGGACGAGCTGGAGCTGGCGCAGCTGTCGGCCAACAACCGGCAGGAGCTGGCGCGCATGCGCGCCGAGGTCTATAAAAAGCGCCACGAGAAAATAGACGTGCAGCTGCAGGCGCTGCGCAACAACCTCAATGCCCAGCGCCAACGCGAAGCGGAACTGGCGCTGGAAAAAACCGAGCAGTTGGCCGAGCAGAACGGCGACTTGCCAAGAAGCATCAGCCAACAGTTGCAGATCAACCGCGAACTGTCCGCCGCGCTGAACAGCCAGGCGCAGCGCATGGATCTGATTTCGTCGCAGCAGCGGCAGGCGGCGGCACAGACGCTGCAGGTGCGCCAGGCGCTGAGCACCATCATCGAACAGGCCCAGTGGCTCGGCTCGTCGTCGGCGCTGGGGGAAACCCTGCGCGCCCAAGTGGCGACGCTGCCGGAAATGCCCAAGCCGCAACAGCTGGACGGCGACATGGCCCAGCTGCGCGTGCAGCGCCTGCAGTTTGAAAATCAGTTGGAAAAGCTGTCGCAGCGCGAATTCAAGCGCGACGACGGCAGCGCGCTGACCAGCCAGGAGCAGCGCATCGTCGATGCCCAGCTGCGCACCCAGCGCGAGCTGCTCAACTCGCTGCTGTCCGGTTGCGACACCCAAATCCTCGAGCTGACCAAGCTGAAGGTGGCCAACACCCAACTGATCGAAGCGTTGAACGAAATTCGCGACGCCACCCACCGCTATCTGTTCTGGGTGCCGGACGTCAATCCGATCAACTTCTCTTATCCGCTCAACGTGGCGCACGATCTGACGCGCGTCCTGTCGTTGGACACGCTGTCGCAGCTCGGCGGCGCCTTCATGATGATGGTGACCAGCCGCGAAACGCTGATCCCGATCTTCGGCGCCCTGCTGCTGGTGATTTTCAGCATCAGTTCACGCAAGCACTATCACGCCTTCCTCGAGCGCGCCAGCAGCCGCGTCGGCAAGGTGACGCAGGACGAATTCTTCCTCACGGTGCGCACCGTGTTCTGGTCGATTCTGGTGGCGATGCCGCTGCCGGTGCTGTGGGCCGCGCTCGGTTACGGCCTGCAGAGCGCCTGGAACTACCCGGTGGCAGAAGCGATCGGCAAAGGGGTGACCGCCACGCTGCCGATCCTGTGGATCTGCATGATCTGCGCCGCCTTCGCCCACCCGCAGGGGCTGTTCATCGTGCACTTCCGCTGGCCGGCGAAGCAGGTCTCGCGCGCCATGCGCTACTACAAGATGTCGATCTGGCTGATCGTGCCGCTGATCATGGCGCTGATCACCTTCGATAGCCTGAAAGAACGCGAGTTCGCCAACACCCTGGGACGGCTGTGCTTTATCCTGCTGTGTCTGGCGCTGGCGCTGGTCACCCACAGCCTGAAACGCGCCGGCATTCCGCTGTATCTGGATAAAAACGGCTCCGGCGACAACATGCTCAACAGCGCCTTCTGGGGGCTGCTGCTGTCGGCGCCGCTGCTGGCGGCGCTGGCGTCGACCGTCGGTTACCTCACCACCGCGCAGGCGCTGTTGGCGCGCCTGGAGACCTCGGTGGCGATCTGGTTCCTGTTGCTGGTCATCTACCACATCATCCGCCGCTGGATGCTGATCCAACGGCGGCGCATCGCCTTCGATCGCGCCAAACAGCGCCGCGCCGACATCCTGGCCCAGCGCGCCCGCGGCGAAGACGAAACCTCGCACACCCCGAACAGCACCGAAGGCGCCATCGATCCGGACGATTCGGACTTCGATCTGGACACCATCAGCGCCCAGTCGCTGCGGCTGGTGCGGTCGATCCTGACGCTGATCGCGCTGGTGTCGGTGATCGTGCTGTGGTCCGAGATCCACTCCGCGTTCGCCTTCCTGGAAAACATCTCGCTGTGGGACGTGACTTCGACGGTGAACGGCGTAGAGACCGCCCATCCGATCACCCTCGGCGCGGTTCTGATCGCTATTCTGGTGCTGATCATCACCATGCAGCTGGTGCGCAACCTGCCGGCGCTGCTGGAGCTGGCGGTGCTGCAGCACTTGGATCTGTCGCCGGGCACCGGCTACGCCATCACCACCATCACCAAGTACTTGCTGCTGCTGTTCGGCGCGGTGCTCAGCTTCGCCTGGATCGGCATCGAATGGTCAAAACTGCAGTGGGTGGTTACCGCGCTCAGTCTGGGGTTGGGCTTCGGCATGCAGGAGATCTTCTCTAACTTCATCTCCGGCCTGATCATCCTGTTCGAGAAACCGATCCGCATCGGCGACACCGTGACGATCCGCAACCTGACCGGCACCGTCACCAAGATCAATACCCGCGCCACCACCATTTCGGACTGGGACCGCAAAGAGATCATCGTGCCGAACAAAGCGTTCATCACCGAACAGTTCGTCAACTGGTCGCTGTCGGACACCCTGACCCGTGTGGTGCTGACCGTACCGGCGCCGGGCGAAGCCAACAGCGAGGAGGTGACCAAAATCCTGATGAACGCCGCCGAACGCTGCTCGCTGGTGCTGGATAATCCGGCGCCGGAGGTTTACCTGGTCGATCTGCAACAGGGCATCCAGATCTTCGAGATGCGTATTTACGCCGCCGAGATGGGCCACCGCATGCCGCTGCGCCACGAGATCCACCAGCTGATCCTGGCGGGCTATCGCGAGCACGGCATCACGCTGCCGTACCCGCCGTTCCAGGTGCGCACCGAGACGCTGTCGCGGTTGACCAACAACGGCCGTACGCCGCCGTCTACGCCGGCGCCGAACACCAAGCGCGACGCCGGGGGGCTGTAAGCGCTTCTCGCGATAAAAAAAGGGTCGGCAAATGCCGACCCTTTTTGCTTTTCTCACCGCCTGAAACGTCAGGCGATCCCGACCGGGAAGGCTAATACGTCGCTCAGGCTCTCGGCGCCCAGCGCCAGCATCACCAGACGATCCACGCCCAGCGCTACGCCGGAACATTCCGGCATGCCGTGCTGCAATGCCGCCAACAGGTTGTAGTCGATCGGTTGCTGCGGCAGACCGCGCTCCGCGCGTTTGCGGTTGTCCTGCTCGAAGCGCTGCTGTTGTTCACGGCCGTCGGTCAGCTCGCGGAAACCGTTCGCCAGCTCAATGCCCTTGAAGTACACCTCAAAACGCTCCGCCACGCGGTGGTCTTCGGTGCTGATCTCCGCCAACGCCGCCTGGCTGGCCGGGAAGTGGTAAACGAACGCCGGCTTTTCACGGCCGATATGCGGTTCCACGCCCACGGTGAACAGCAGCTGCAGCAGCGTATCGCGATCTTCTTCGGTATCGGCGATGTTGCTCAGATCGAGTTTGGCCGCCGCTTCGCGCAGCTGCGCCTTCTCCGCCGACAGCGGATCGATGTCCAGATGGCGCAGGAACGCCTGCTGATAGGACAGGGTCTCCGCGCTCTCGCAGTCCAGCACCTGTTGCAGCAGATCGTCCACCTCATTCATCAGGCGGTACATGTCGTAGTGCGGACGGTACCACTCCAGCATGGTGAATTCGGGGTTATGGTGCCGCCCGGCTTCTTCATTGCGGAAGCTGCGCCCCATTTGGTAGATCGGGCCGCTGCCCGCCGCCAGCAGGCGCTTCATGTGATATTCCGGGCTGGTCATCATGTATAGCGTCAGGCCCTCTGCCGCCCCCGGCCCGACGAAACGCGTCTCGAACGGGAACAGGTGAACGTCGGTGACCGTCGCCTGGCTCATGGTGGGCGTCTCAACTTCCAGCATGCCACGATCGGCGAAGAAACGCCGGATCTCAGCCAGAATCGCTGCGCGTTTCAACAAATTGGCGATGGGTGCACTAGGCTGCCAGCTTGCCGTTTCGCTCATGGTAATTAACTCCGAAATCAAACAGGGGATGCAGTCTACTCGCATCCTTGCAGCCAAACAAATTCTTCACGATGCGCAACCGGCCATAACGCCAATTTCCGATAAATAGGCGGCAAAAGCGCGTTAAAAAGGGTAAAGCACGCCGAACGCGCGAAAAGGCAGGCAAGCCTGTTGGGCAAGCGTTAATCGACAAAACAATCGATCACATCAAATTTCGACTACTTAACTTTAGGTATAGTTAATTCCCCATTATTGGTGGGAGATATCTATCCTTAACCTTTAAGCAACATTAATCGGTTCAATTAGTTAGCACCCGAAGAGTTCGCTAAATTTTAAGCATAGATATTTAACTTGCCGTTCTTAACAAGAACATTGGAGGAATGCAGTGCAAACCTTTAACGCCGATCTTGCCATTATTGGGGCCGGGGGCGCTGGTTTACGTGCAGCAATAGCCGCAGCGGAAGCCAATCCCCAACTGAAAATCGCGCTGATCTCGAAGGTCTACCCGATGCGCAGCCACACGGTCGCCGCCGAGGGGGGCTCCGCCGCCGTCACTCAGGATCACGATACCTTCGACTACCACTTCCACGACACCGTCGCCGGCGGCGACTGGCTGTGCGAGCAGGACGTGGTCGATCACTTCGTGCATCAGTGCCCGCGCGAGATGACCCAGCTCGAACAGTGGGGCTGCCCGTGGAGCCGCAAACCGGACGGTTCGGTCAACGTGCGGCGTTTCGGCGGCATGAAGATCGAACGCACCTGGTTCGCCGCCGACAAGACCGGCTTCCACATGCTGCACACCCTGTTCCAGACCTCGCTGAAATACCCGCAAATTCAACGCTTCGACGAGCACTTCGTACTGGATATCCTGGTGGATGACGGCCAGGCGCGCGGCCTGGTGGCGCTCAACATGATGGAAGGCACCCGCGTGCAGATCCGCGCCAACGCGGTGGTGATGGCCACCGGCGGCGCCGGGCGCGTTTACCGCTACAACACCAACGGCGGCATCGTCACCGGCGACGGCATGGGCATGGCGTTCCACCACGGCGTACCGCTGCGCGACATGGAGTTCGTGCAGTACCACCCAACCGGCCTGCCCGGTTCCGGCATCCTGATGACCGAGGGCTGCCGCGGCGAAGGCGGCATCCTGGTGAACAAGGATGGCTACCGCTACCTGCAAGACTACGGCATGGGCCCGGAAACCCCGCTGGGCGAGCCGAAGAACAAATACATGGAGCTGGGCCCGCGCGATAAAGTGTCCCAGGCCTTCTGGCACGAATGGCGCGCCGGCCGCACCATCGCCACCCCACGCGGCGACGTGGTCTACCTCGATCTGCGCCACCTGGGCGAGAAAAAGCTGCTGGAGCGGCTGCCGTTCATCTGTGAACTGGCCAAAGCCTACGTCGGCGTCGATCCGGTGAAGGATCCGATCCCGGTGCGCCCTACCGCGCACTACACCATGGGCGGCATTGAAACCGACCAGAACTGCGAAACTCGCATCAAGGGGCTGTTCGCGGTCGGCGAATGTTCCTCCGTCGGCCTGCACGGCGCCAACCGTCTCGGCTCCAACTCGCTGGCGGAACTGGTGGTATTCGGCCGCGTCGCCGGTGAGCACGCGGCGCGCCGCGCGCTGGAAACCGCGCCGGCCAACGGCGCCGCGCTGGATGCGCAAACCCGCGACGTCGAAACCCGCCTGGGCAACCTGATGAAGCAGGAAGGCAACGAAAACTGGGCGAAGATCCGCGACGAAATGGGGCTGTCGATGGAAGAAGGCTGCGGCATCTACCGCACGCCGGAGCTGATGCAAAAAACCATCGATAAGCTGGCCGAGCTGAAAGAGCGCTTCAAGCGCGTCAAAATCACCGACAACACCAGCGTGTTCAATACCGATCTGCTGTACACCATCGAGCTGGGCTACGGCCTGGACGTCGCCGAATGCATGGCGCACTCCGCATTTAACCGCAAAGAGTCGCGCGGCGCCCACCAGCGCCTGGACGAAGGCTGCACCGAGCGTGACGACGTCAACTTCCTCAAGCATACGCTGGCGTTCCACAACCCGCAGGGCGCGCCGCGTCTCGAATACAGCGACGTGAAAATCACCAAGCTGCCGCCGGCCAAACGCGTCTACGGCGCAGAAGCCGAAGCGCAGGAGAAAAAGAATAAGGAGCAGGCAAATGGCTGAGATGCAAACCCTGAAGATCGACGTCATGCGCTATAACCCGGAAAGTGACGCCGAGCCGCATTTCGTCACTTACGCCGTGCCTTATGATGAACAGACCTCGCTGCTCGATGCGCTGGGCTACATCAAGGATAACCTGGCGCCGGACCTCTCCTACCGCTGGTCGTGCCGCATGGCGATCTGCGGCTCCTGCGGCATGATGGTCAACCGCGTGCCGAAGCTGGCGTGCAAAACCTTCCTGCGCGACTACGTCGGCGGCATGAAGGTCGAAGCGCTGGGCAACTTCCCGATCGAGCGCGATCTGGTGGTGGACATGACCCACTTCATCGAGAGCCTGGAGGCGATCAAACCGTACATCATCGGCAACGATCGCAAACCGGAGGATGGCCCGAACGTGCAGACCCCGGCGCAGATGGCCAAATACCACCAGTTCTCCGGCTGCATCAACTGCGGCCTGTGCTACGCCGCGTGCCCGCAGTTCGGCCTCAACCCCGAGTTTATCGGCCCGGCGGCGATCACGCTGGCGCACCGCTATAACCTGGACAACCGCGACCACGGCAAGAAACAGCGCATGCCGCAGCTCAACGGCCAAAACGGCGTCTGGAGCTGCACCTTCGTCGGCTATTGCTCTGAAGTCTGCCCGAAACACGTCGATCCCGCCGCCGCCATCCAGCAGGGCAAGGTGGAGAGCGCCAAAGACTTCATGATCGCCATGCTGAAGCCGCAATAAGGGAGAAAAATTGCCATGACAACTCAACGTAAGCCCTATGTGCGCACCATGACGCCCACCTGGTGGCAAAAGCTCGGCTTCTACCGTTTCTACATGCTGCGCGAAGGCACCTCGGTGCTGGCGGTGTGGTTCAGCATCGTGCTGCTCTACGGCGTGTTCGCGCTGAAGGGCGGCGCCGAGAGCTGGGCCGGCTTCGTCGGTTTCTTGCAGAATCCGCTGGTGCTGTTGATCAACGTCGTCGCCCTGCTGGCGGCGGCGCTGCACACCAAAACCTGGTTCGATCTGGCGCCGAAGGCCGCCAATATCGTGGTCAACAGCGAGAAAATGGGGCCGGGCCCCATCGTGAAAGGGCTGTGGGCCGTCACCATCGTCGTCAGCGTGGTCATCCTGGCCGTGGCCCTGATCTAATCCGGAGGAAACATGATAAATCAAGCACCTAAACGTTCCGACGAGCCGGTTTTCTGGGGATTGTTCGGCGCCGGCGGTATGTGGGGGGCGATCGTCGCACCGGCCATCGTACTGCTGGTCGGCATTCTGCTGCCGCTGGGGCTGTTCCCCGGTGAGGCGCTGGGTTACGAGCGCGTGCTGGCGTTCTGCCAGAGCCTGATCGGCCGCCTATTCCTGCTGCTGATGATCATTCTGCCGCTGTGGTGCGGCCTGCACCGCATCCACCATGCGATGCACGATCTGAAGATCCACGTGCCGGCCGGCAAGTGGGTGTTCTACGGTCTGGCGGCGATCCTCAGCGTCGTCACCGTCATCGGCGTCGTCACGCTGTAAACCGCTCAGGCGGCCAACGCCCGTTGGCCGCCCTTTTCTCATCGGCTACACTGTCTACTCGCCCCCGGTAAACAGGAGTCACCGATGCGTTTATGGTCAAAGCTTAGCGTCATGCTTTCCGCCCTGCTCTCCGTCGCCTGCAGCGTCTCCCCGCCTAAAGACATCAAGGTCGTGACCCCTTTCGACAGCCAGCGCTATCTCGGCACCTGGTATGAGATTGCACGCCTGGATCATCGCTTCGAACGCGGTTTACAGCTGGTGACCGCCCACTACAGCCCGCGTGCCGACGGCGGACTGAAAGTCATCAATCGCGGCTTCAATCCGCAGAAACAGCAATGGCAAGAAAGCGAAGGCAAAGCCTACTTTATCGGTTCACCGCAGATCGCGGCGCTGAAAGTATCGTTCTTCGGCCCCTTCTACGGCGGCTACAACGTGATTGCCCTGGATCCGGCGTATCGCTACGCGCTGGTTTGCGGCCCGAACCGCGACTATCTGTGGATCCTGTCGCGCACGCCGACGCTTGACGCCGCCGTGCGCGACCGCTTATTGCAGACAGCCAAAGGCTACGGTTTCGCCACCGACAAGCTGATCTGGGTGCAGCAGTCCGCCGGTCAGTGACTGCTGAACTTCAGCCCGAGTATGCCGACCACGATCAGGCACAGGCTGATGATGCGCGCGATATTGGTCGATTCCCCCAACAGCACCATGCCCATGATGGCCGCGCCCACCGCGCCGATGCCGGTCCACACCGCGTAGGCGGTGCCGGCGGGCAGCGTTTTCATGGCGTTGGCCAACAGCAACATGCTGACCACCATCGCGGCGATGGTGATAATGCTCGGCGTCAGCCGGGTAAAACCGTGGGTGTATTTCAGACCGATAGCCCAAACCACTTCGAGCAAACCGGCGATAAGCAGAATAATCCAGGCCATGAGACGGCCTCCCTACCACTGGGGTCGTCCCCGATAAAATGACGCGTAAACGGGCCGTCCCGTTCAGCGAGGTGATGCATGACGGGTAACCTCACCCGCACTGCGGCAGGATAGCAGCAGCGTTAACGCTCAGGCAAGGGATAGAAATGTGGCGGCTCTCCGCAGCCGGAACGCCGCCGGGTGGAATGCGGATTATTCCGCGCTGCGCTGAATAGCCTTGCCGCCGGCCTGAATGTCTTCACCCACACCGCGGGTGGTATTGCAGGCGGTCAGCGAGCTCAAAATCATCAAAGAGAAGATCGCGATAATACTTTTCTTCAGCATAAGAAAGTCCTTATTTGTCGTTGATGAAAAAGTACGGCTTTCTAAGCGTAGTCAAAATTGACGGAGGGTGTGGGATCGTGACCGGCTTTGTGGCGCAAATACATCGGGTTAAAGGCAGGATCAGCTGGCCGTGCGGGAGATGGCGCCGCCGAGATGCTGAACGTCTTCGCCGAAACCGCGAAACGTATTGCAACTGCTGAGGGAGAAAAGGAACAACAGGGAGAGCACGGCCAACAGCGTTTTCTTGAACATGCGAATTTTCTGCCAACGAACGAGGATGGGATAAAACAGAGGAACCACGGGGGTTCCTCTGTTTTGAAACTTACTTAACGCGAGAGACGTATTCGCCAGAGCGAGTGTCAACTTTGATCACTTCGCCGATCTGGACGAACAACGGCACTTTTACTACGGCGCCGGTGCTCAGTGTCGCCGGCTTGCCGCCAGTCCCTGCGGTATCGCCTTTCAGGCCAGGATCGGTATCGGTGATTTCCGCTTCGATGAAGTTCGGCGGCTGAACGGCGATTGGACGGCCATCCCACAGGGTGATGATGCACTCTGCGTTATCCTGCAGCCATTTGGCCGCGTCGCCGACGGTTTTGCCGTCAACCTGATGCTGTTCGAAAGACTCAGGGTGCATGAAGTGGTAGAACTCACCGTCGCTGTACAGGTAGTTCATGTTGGTGTCCATCACGTCTGCGCCTTCGCAAGAATCGGTAGACTTGAAGGTTTTTTCCACGCGGGTGCCGGTCAGCAGACGGCGCATTTTCACGCGTGCAAACGCCTGGCCTTTGCCCGGCTTAACGAACTCACTGGCTTCGACGGCGTAAGGTTCGCCCTCGAACATGATTTTAAGACCCGGACGGAAATCGTTGCTAGAATAAGTCGCCATGATGGCCCTCTGAATATTTGAACTGGTAGCTTAGCCAAAAAAATGGCACACATTATAACCCAAAGTACGGCACATAGAGAAGATTGGTTGCATCAACTCGCCGATGTTATTACCGATCCCGATGAATTACTGCAGCTTTTGTCACTGAATACGCACCCGGAACTGCCGCAGGGGCGCGATGCCCGCCGGCTGTTTGCCCTGCGCGTGCCGCGCGCCTTCGCTGCGCGCATGCGCCCCGGCGATGCCAACGACCCATTGCTGCGCCAGGTGCTGACCGCCAGAGAGGAGTTCATCAACGCCCCAGGGTTCACCACCGATCCGCTCGATGAGCAGCGCAGCGTGGTACCGGGCCTGCTGCACAAATACCGCAATCGCGCGCTGCTGCTGGTCAAAGGCGGCTGTGCGGTCAACTGCCGTTACTGCTTCCGCCGCCACTTCCCCTATCAGGATAATCAGGGCAACAAGAACAACTGGCGGCAGGCGCTGGATTATATCCGCCAACACCCGGAACTCGACGAGATCATTTTTTCCGGCGGCGATCCGCTGATGGCCAAAGACAGCGAGTTGGAGTGGCTGGTCGGCGAACTGGAGACCATCCCGCACCTGAAACGCCTGCGCATTCACACCCGTCTGCCGGTGGTGATCCCGGCGCGCATTACGCCGGCGCTGTGCCGCCTGCTGTCGGCCTCGCGCCTGCAGGTGCTGATGGTCACGCATATCAACCACGCCAACGAAATCGACCGCGAGCTGCAGAGTGCCATGGCTCAGCTGCGCCTCGCCGGCGTCACGCTGCTCAATCAAAGCGTGCTGCTGCGCGACGTCAACGATGACGCCGACACGCTGGCCGCGCTCAGCAACGCGCTGTTCGACGCCGGCATCCTGCCCTACTACATTCACGTGCTGGACAAGGTGCAGGGCGCGGCGCACTTCATGGTCAGCGACGATGAAGCGCGCGTCATCATGCAGGCGCTGCTGAGCAAGGTGTCCGGTTATCTGGTGCCGCGCCTGACGCGTGAAGTGGGCGGCGAACCGAGCAAAACACCGATCGACCTGCGCCTGATGCAGGAGTGATGCGCGCCACATGGCCTGATGGAACGAAAAGAGGAATGCCGTGGCATTCCTCTTTTTTTATCTCTGTGCGGCGTTTGGCCTCAGCGCCTTATGGGCACTTGTAAACCTGGCCGACCATTTTGCTGTCCAGCGGCGCGAAGCTGGAGAGCAGGTTCTGGCTTGGGCTGTTGGCGCCGTAGATCACGTTGCCGCCCATTGCCGCCGCCTTGTTGCGCAGATCGTTGGCCGCACCGCGCATGGAGCTGCCCTCACCGCCGTTGCCGGACAGCCAGTTGCTCTGGGTGCCGGTCACTTCCCCCAGCAGCTGGCATTCCGCCGCCGGCTTGCTGTCGGTGAACTTGATCTGCTGACCCGCAGCGGTCAGTTCATGAGTGGTGCTGCAACCCGCCAGCAGCACCGCTGCCGAAAGACCCAGTAAGGCTTTAATCCGCATCTTGTTCCCCATTCGATGTTGAGAATTACGCAAAATCTTCTACCCGTCGCCTTTCAAGCTGTAGCGTTGTTGACTGCACTCGCTCACCCCAGTTACTTACTCAAGTAAGCGCCTGGGGACTCACGAGCTGGCCGCCTAGCTACAACTTGAAATTCATAGGGTATATCAGAAAGCGATGCCATCTCTTAAGCATCCGTTGCCGCGCGAGCGGGCCAACGTCTTGAGCGACAGCTGATGACTAACCAGTTTACCAGCTAAATCGCCCCGGGCGGCAAAAATATCATCAAATACAGAGCGGCGGCATTATACCCAGCCGGCACCGGCCGCCGAAGCCGACGCTTCCGGCTCTCCCGCCAGTTGGAATACCGCCACCGCCTGCGCCAGCAGGGCCGCCTGCTCCTCCACGCCGACGGCGGTGGTCGCCACCTCTTCCACCAGCGCGGCATTCTGCTGGGTTACCTGATCCATCTGGGTCACCGCCACCCCGACCTGCTCAACGCCCTTGCTTTGCTCTTGCGACGCGTACGAGATGTTATCCATCAGCGACGTCACCTGGTTCACCGAGCCGACGATGGCATTCATCGTCTCGCCCGCCTGTTCCACCAGCCGCACGCCGGCGGCGATATCGCCGGTGACGCCGTCGACCAGGCTGCTGATCTCCTTGGCCGAAGTCGCGCAGCGCTGCGCCAGATTGCGCACTTCGCCGGCCACCACCGCAAAACCCCGCCCCTGCTCCCCGGCGCGCGCGGCCTCGACGGCGGCGTTCAGCGCCAGAATGTTGGTCTGGAAGGCGATGCCGTCGATCACGCTGGTAATATCCCCCACCTGACGCGCGCTGTCGTTGATCGCCCGCATCTTGTCGACCGCGCTGGCCATCAGCGTTTCGCCGTTGCGGGCAATGCCGGCGGTCTGATTGACCATCCCGGCGGCCTGGTTGGCGTTATCGGCGTTTTGCCGCACCGTAGCGGTGATCTGTTCCATGCTGGCGGCGGTTTCCGTCAGCGCGCTGGCCTGTTCTTCTGTGCGGCTGGAGAGATCGGCGTTGCCGACGGCGATCTCATGCGTGCCGTGGTTGATCGACTCCACGCCGTCACGCACCTGCTGCACGGTGGCGCTCAGCTCCTGCTGCATCGCCTGCAGGCTGGCGAACAGCATGCCAATCTCATCGTTGCTGCGCGCCACGATCTTGCTGCGCAGATCGCCACGCCCAACCTTTTGCAAATGTTCGGCAATCTGGCGCAGCGGCAGGATCAGGCGCCGGCGGAAATCACGCTGTACGGCGACCAGCAGCAGCAGGATCGCCGCCAGGGTGCCGCTCAGCAGGCGGGCGAACACTTTCTGAGTCTGCTCCGCCTCCTCCACCGCCAGACGGTGGGCGGCCACCGTGGCCCGCATGTAGTCGGCAAACTGGCCGTCCAACCGTTGGCGCACCTGACGCTTCTCGGCCGCCATGGCGTGCAGCCGTTCAATCAACGATGCCTGCGGCGTCTCGGCCAGCAGCGTCAACTCTTGCTTCAGCACTCTCTGCTGCGCCAGGTAGACCTTTTTCATCGCCTCGCCCAGCTCCGGGCGCGATACCGTCAGGCCCGGCGTATCCCAGAACAGATTGAAAGCGACATCGGCGCCGCGCAGCTCGCCGCGCGCCTCATCAATGCCCTGCTGAATATCGGCTCTGCTGGTCTGCGCCATACGCTCGAACGCCAGGTTGTCGATCAGCGTCTGCGTTTGCAGCAAGGAACGCCAGCTGCGGTTCAGCGCCGCTTCCTCGTCGGAGAAAGTGCTCATCCTGCCGATGCTGTTGCCGTTTTGCTGCATGAAATAGAAGGCGATGGCGCCGGGTCCCATGGGCATCAAGCCCAGCAGCAACAGCATCAACATCAACCAGGTGGCTATTTTCATATTTTTCAGCATAAGTCGTCTCCGTTGACAGTCACCCCGGCGGGGGAAAATTCCCCGCCCGGTAGGGGCTATATCGGTACGAAACGACAGCGGTTTAGGGCAAAAGCAAAATAATGCAATAATTCATTCAGTGAACTAATAACGCGCTAAACAAACATTCTTTTTATTGATTTTTAAGATAAAAAAACCCCGGTCGTTTGACCGGGGTTCTCAGCACACAAGCGTGTGGGGGATGATTACATCATGCCGCCCATACCGCCCATGCCACCCATGCCGCCTGCTGCGCCCAGATCCGGTGCGTCAGCCTTCGGCAGGTCGGTGACCATGCATTCGGTGGTGATCATCAGACCAGCCACGGAAGCCGCGTACTGCAGAGCAGAACGGGTCACTTTGGTTGGATCCAGGATACCCATCGCGATCATGTCGCCGTATTCTTCAGAGTAAGCGTTGTAGCCGTAGCTGCCTTCGCCCGCTTTCACCTGGTTGGCGATAACGGAAGCTTCTTCACCGGCGTTAACCACGATCTGACGCAGAGGGGCTTCCATTGCGCGCAGCGCAACTTTGATACCCACGTTCTGGTCTTCGTTGTCGCCTTTCAGCGCGGCGATTTTGCCTGCAACGCGGATCAGCGCGACGCCGCCGCCGGCAACCACGCCTTCTTCCACTGCAGCGCGGGTGGCGTGCAGGGCGTCTTCAACGCGGGCTTTCTTCTCTTTCATTTCAACTTCAGTCGCTGCGCCAACCTTGATAACGGCAACGCCGCCGGCCAGTTTCGCTACGCGCTCCTGCAGTTTTTCACGATCGTAGTCAGAGGTCGCTTCTTCGATCTGCTGACGGATCTGAGCAACGCGGCCCTGGATGGTTGCTTCGTCGCCCACGCCATCGATGATGATGGTGGTGTCTTTGTTGATGACAACGCGTTTCGCCTGACCCAGGTCTTCCAGGGTGGCTTTTTCCAGCTCCAGACCGATCTCTTCAGAGATAACGGTACCGGCAGTCAGGGTCGCGATGTCCTGCAGCATGGCTTTACGACGGTCGCCGAAGCCAGGCGCCTTAACGGCAGCCACTTTCACGATGCCGCGCATGGTGTTGACCACCAGGGTCGCCAGCGCTTCACCTTCAACGTCTTCAGCGATGATCAGCAGCGGTTTGCCTGCTTTGGCAACGGCTTCCAGCACCGGCAGCATTTCGCGGATGTTGGAGATCTTCTTGTCAGCCAGCAGGATGAACGGACTTTCCAGCTCAACAGAACCGGTTTCCGGCTTGTTGATGAAGTATGGGGACAGGTAACCGCGGTCGAACTGCATACCTTCAACCACGTCCAGCTCGTCTTGCAGGCCGGTGCCTTCTTCAACGGTGATAACGCCTTCTTTGCCCACTTTCTCCATCGCTTCCGCGATCAGTTTACCCACGGTTTCGTCGGAGTTGGCGGAGATGGTGCCTACCTGAGCGATAGCTTTGGAATCGGAGCAAGGTACGGACAGTTTTTTCAGTTCTTCAACCGCAGCGACAACCGCTTTGTCGATGCCGCGCTTCAGATCCATCGGGTTCATGCCGGCAGCAACCGCTTTCAGGCCTTCGGTGATGATGGATTGAGCCAGTACGGTTGCCGTGGTGGTGCCGTCGCCCGCCGCGTCGTTCGCTTTGGAGGCCACTTCTTTCACCATCTGTGCGCCCATGTTCTCGAACTTGTCTTCCAGCTCGATTTCACGCGCAACGGAAACGCCGTCTTTGGTGATGGTCGGTGCGCCGAAAGATTTATCCAGCACTACGTTGCGGCCTTTCGGGCCCAGGGTCACTTTTACTGCATCAGCGAGAACATTCACGCCGCGGAGCATTTTCACGCGAGCGTCATTGCCGAATTTTACGTCTTTAGCTGCCATTGGTATTTCCCTTCAACTCGTTCAGTTCAGAAGATAAAGCGCAATTACGCTTCAACAATTGCCAGAATGTCGCTTTCGGACATGATCAACACTTCTTCATTGTCGATCTTCTCTGCTTTCACGCCGTAGCCGTCGTTGAAAATCACGATATCGCCAACTTTCACATCCAGCGGTTGGATGTTGCCGTTTTCCAGCACACGCCCTTTACCCACTGCAACCACTTCACCGCGAGTGGATTTACCCGCAGCAGAGCCAGTCAGGACGATGCCGCCAGCAGATTTTGATTCAACTTCTTTGCGCTTGACGATAACGCGGTCATGCAATGGACGAATACTCATTGAACGCTCTCCTGTAAGAAGGTCTCTATCAGATTTAGGGTTGTACACCGGATGGTTGTTATTACCGGCCTCGTGGCATTTGAGATGGGGGCGTTCCAGCCCCCTTCAAGGGGGCTAACGAAAAAAATTTCGCATTTTTGGTTCGGCGAGTGCCGCAGAGATGAAAAACGCGGCCTGGGCCGCGTTTGCTTAACGATCGTGAGGTTTGCGATCCTCGTCCGGGCGGTGTTCCAGCACCGGGCGCTCGTCGTCCTTACGCTGGAATTCGCCGTCAAAGGTGTTGCCATTGGCGGCGTCGCCGCCCGTCCAACCGCCGGGGCGATACACCGACAGATGCGGCATCAGCTTCAGCGTCAGCGATTTTTGCACCGGCGGCAGCAGCAGCAGCAGGCCGAGGAAGTCGGTGAAGAAGCCCGGAATCAGCAGCAGGAAGCCCGCCAGCACCAGCGAAACGCTTTTCACCATTTCCGCCGCCGGGCTTTCGCCGGCCGCCAGTTTTTGCTGCATCTGCACGAAGGTTTTCATGCCCTGATTGCGCACCAGCGAAATGCCGACGCAGGAGCTGAACACCACCAGCAACAGGGTGACAGCCACGCCGAGCACGGCGGCGACTTTGATAAAGATGGATATTTCTATGTAAGCCAGCAGAAATATCAGCAGTAGCGGTAACCAGCGCACCTGGTTCTCCTATCGGTAGGTAAAGCGCGGCCGCCACGGGGCGACGGCGCGAAAAAAGAGGCCGTAAACGGCCGACACCATTACAATGAGGGCATCCCCCCACCATTTCAACCGAGAGCCGGTTTTTATTGCTAAAGTTCACAAACGTGAAAGAAGTCACAGAACCGGAAAAGGGCATATCCTTAAACACCATAAGGTGATCTGGATTCAGTCATTTCTTATCAACCAGCATATGATCTGGGCAGCAACGGGCGATTTGGTTAATCGTTTCACGCCCCAAGCCTTCGGCAATATTAATTTAGGCTGTGCCCTTTAGCCTTGACCTGACAAATTATTAATTCGGCAGCAACACATAGAGAAGGTTCTCATGTCAAACAACATTCGTATCGAAGAAGACCTGTTAGGAACACGTGAAGTCCCCGCAGACGCTTACTACGGAGTTCACACTCTGCGTGCGATTGAAAACTTCTACATCAGCAACAGCAAAATCAGCGATGTTCCCGAGTTCGTTCGCGGCATGGTGATGGTGAAAAAGGCCGCGGCGATGGCCAACAAAGAACTCAAAACCATTCCGCGCAAAATCGCCGACGTGATCATCCAGGCCTGCGACGAGGTGCTGGATAAAGGCAAGTGCATGGATCAGTTCCCGGTGGACGTATTCCAGGGCGGCGCGGGCACCTCGCTGAACATGAACACCAACGAAGTGCTGGCGAACATTGGCCTGGAGCTGATGGGCCACCAAAAAGGCGAATACCAGTACCTGAATCCGAACGATCACCTCAATAAATGCCAGTCCACCAACGACGCCTACCCGACCGGGTTCCGCATCGCGGTGTACGCCTCCAACCAGAAACTGATCGACGCCATCAACCAGCTGCGCGAAGGCTTCGATCGCAAGGCGAAAGAGTTCGAAACCATCCTGAAAATGGGCCGCACCCAGCTGCAGGACGCGGTGCCGATGACCCTCGGCCAGGAATTCCACGCCTTCAGCGTGCTGCTGAACGAAGAGACCCGCAACCTGCACCGCACCGCGGAGCTGCTGCTGGAAGTGAACCTGGGCGCCACCGCCATCGGCACCGCGCTCAACACCCCGGAAGGCTACCAGCCGCTGGCGGTGCAAAAACTGGCGGAAGTCAGCGGCCTGCCGGTGGTGCCAGCGGAAGACCTGATCGAAGCCACCTCCGACTGCGGCGCCTACGTGATGGTGCACAGCGCGCTCAAACGCCTGGCGGTGAAACTGTCCAAAATCTGTAACGACCTGCGCCTGCTCTCCTCCGGCCCGCGCGCCGGCCTGAACGAAATCAACCTGCCGGAGCTGCAGGCGGGATCGTCCATCATGCCGGCCAAAGTGAACCCGGTGGTGCCGGAAGTGGTCAATCAGGTGTGTTTCAAGGTGATTGGCAACGACACTTGCGTTACCATGGCGGCCGAAGCGGGCCAGCTGCAGTTGAACGTGATGGAGCCGGTGATCGGCCAGGCGATGTTCGAGTCGATCCACATCCTGACCAACGCCTGCTACAACCTGCTGGAAAAATGCATTAACGGCATCACCGCGAATAAAGAAGTCTGCGAACACTACGTCTTCAACTCGATCGGTATCGTCACCTATCTGAACCCGTTCATCGGCCACCACAACGGTGACATCGTCGGGAAGATCTGCGCCGAAACCGGCAAGAGCGTGCGCGAAGTGGTGCTGGAACGCGGCCTACTGACCGAAGCCGAGCTGGATGACATCTTCTCCGTGGAGAACCTGATGCACCCGGCCTATAAAGCCAAACGCTATACGGATGAAAATGAACAATAACAGACCTACCCGGTAGCCCTGAAAGGCACGCTAAATCCTCTGGATAGCGTGCCTTTTTACTTTTAGGCGCCCACAAAATTTTAACGTTTTATTTTCAATTTACACCCTAAATCATTGGGACTGCATCAAGGCGGCAAGAGCGCAAGTCCCCAGGAGCTTACTCAAGTAAGTGACTGGGGTGAGTGCTCGCAGCCAACACCGATGCAGTTTCAAGGATGACGGGAAATCTCATTTTAAGGAGTAAACACTATGCTAGCCTTGGAATTGGTTATCGTTCTGCTGGCCATCTTTTTAGGGGCCAGGTTGGGCGGTATCGGTATCGGGTTCGCGGGGGGGTTGGGCGTTCTGGTCCTGGCGCTGATCGGCGTCAAGCCGGGCAGCATCCCTTTCGACGTGATTTCCATCATCATGGCGGTGATCGCGGCGATCTCCGCGATGCAGGTCGCCGGGGGGATGGACTACCTGGTGCAGCAGACCGAAAAGCTGCTGCGCAAGAACCCCAAACATATCACCATTCTCGCCCCTATCGTCACCTACTTCCTGACCATCTTCGCCGGCACCGGCAACATCTCGCTCTCGGCGCTGCCGGTGATCGCCGAGGTGGCGAAAGAACAGGGCATCAAGCCTTGCCGGCCGCTGTCGACCGCCGTGGTCTCCGCCCAGATCGCCATCACCGCCTCGCCGATTTCCGCCGCGGTGGTGTACATGTCTTCGGTGATGGAAGGCCACGGCGTCAGCTACCTGCACCTGCTGATGGTGGTGATCCCGTCCACCTTCTGCGCCATGCTGGTGATGTCGCTGCTGGTGACCTGGCTGTTCGACTCCAAGCTGTCTAACGATCCGGTCTACCTGAAACGCCTGGAAGAGGGCCTGATCACCCTGCGCGGCAACAACGCGCTGGCGATCAAACCGCGCGCCAAAGCCTCAGTGCTGCTGTTCCTGCTGGGCGTACTGTGCGTGGTGGCCTACGCCATCATCAACAGCCCGGGCCTGGGCCTGGTGGCCAAGCCGCTGATGAACACCACCAACGCCATCCTGATCATCATGCTGAGCGTCGCCACGCTGACCACCCTGCTGTGCCGCGTCGACACCGACATGGTGCTGAACTCCAGCACCTTCAAGGCCGGCATGAGCGCCTGTATCTGTATCCTCGGCGTCGCCTGGCTGGGCGATACTTTCGTGCAGGCCAACATCGACTGGATCAAAGAGACGGCCGGCAGCGTCATTCAGGCGCACCCGTGGCTGCTGGCGGTGATCTTCTTCTTCTGCTCGGCGCTGCTGTACTCGCAGGCCGCCACCGCCAAGGCGCTGATGCCGATGGCGCTGGCGCTGAACGTGTCGCCGCTGACCGCCGTCGCCTCCTTCGCCGCCGTTTCCGGCCTGTTCATCCTGCCGACCTACCCGACACTGGTCGCCGCGGTGCAGATGGACGATACCGGCACCACGCGCATCGGCCGCTTCGTGTTCAACCATCCGTTCTTCATTCCCGGCACCATGGGCGTGATCTTCGCGGTGGTATTCGGCTTCCTGCTCGGCAGCGTCATGCTGTAATGCTTTGACCGGGGCTGCGGCCCCGGTTTTCCTTCTGGCGATAAACTCGCCTTCTAGCCAATCCGCCTTCAGGGTATAGTGCTCATTCGAACCGATGAGAGGGCTGAAGATGTCTGATTGCGAAGCTGTCGTCATACTCTGTACCGCACCCGATGAAGCCAGCGCCCAGGAACTGGCGGCGCGGATCCTGGGCGATAAGCTGGCGGCCTGCGCCACGCTGCTGCCCGGCGCCACCTCGCTGTATTACTGGGAAGGGAAACTGGAACAGGAATACGAGGTGCAGATGCTGTTCAAAAGCGATCGCCGCCGTCAGCAGGCCCTGCTCGACACCCTGAAACAACATCACCCCTACCAGACGCCCGAGCTGCTGGTATTGCCGGTGATGGCCGGAGATAAAGACTACCTGTCATGGATCAACGCTTCATTAAACTGATTTTGCTGCTGTGCTGCCTGTTCTTCCTGCCGCAGGCGGCGCAGGCTTCGCTGTTCGCACCGACGGGCGGCAGCCAGTTCGTGCCCGTCGATCGGGCCTTCGCTTTCGATTTCAAACAGCAAGGCAACCAGGTAACGCTGAACTGGCAGATCCGCCCCGGCTATTACCTGTATCGTCAGCAGATCAAACTGGTGCCCCAGCAGGCAACGCTCGGCGCGTTTACCCTGCCCGAAGGGCTAAGCCACAAGGACGAGTTCTTCGGCGAAGTGGCGATTTTCAAACAGCAGCTGAATCTGCAGGTGCCGCTGCAACAGGCGGCGGCCAACGCCAGCCTCAGCGTCACCTATCAGGGCTGCGCCGAGGCCGGCTTCTGCTATCCGCCGGAAACCCGGGTCATCCCGCTGGACGCGGTCAGCGCCGGCGCTGCCGCGCCGCTCCCGGCGGCTGCCTCTGAGCCAGCCGAACAATCCGCAACACCGGCCAGCCTGCCGTTCTCGCCGCTGTGGGCATTGCTGATCGGCATCGGCATCGCCTTCACGCCGTGCGTGCTGCCGATGTACCCGCTGATCTCCGGCATCATTCTCGGCCGTGACCGGCCGCAAAGCAGCGGCCGCATTCTGGCGCTGGCGGTGGTTTACGTGCAGGGCATGGCGCTCACCTACACCCTGCTCGGGTTGGTGGTGGCCGCCGCCGGGCTGCAGTTCCAGGCGGCGCTGCAGCATCCTTATGTCTTGATCGGCCTGTCGGTGCTGTTCATCGCCCTGGCGCTGTCGATGTTCGGCCTCTATTCCCTGCAGCTGCCTTCCGCACTGCAAACCCGGCTGGCTAACTGGAGCAACACCCAGCGCGGCGGCTCGCTGACCGGCGTGTTCCTGATGGGCGCCCTGGCCGGGCTGATTTGCTCGCCCTGCACCACCGCGCCGCTCAGCGCCATCCTGCTGTATATCGCCCAGAGCGGCAATCTGTGGGCCGGCGGCGGCACGCTATACCTGTACGCGCTGGGGATGGGCATTCCGCTGGTGATCGTCACCCTGTTCGGCAACCGCCTGCTGCCGCGCAGCGGCCCGTGGATGCAGTACGTGAAAGAGGCCTTCGGCTTCGTCATTCTGGCGCTGCCGGTGTTCCTGCTGGAGCGAGTGATCGGCGATCTGTGGGGCATGCGCCTGTGGAGCCTGCTCGGCCTGGCGTTCTTCGGTTGGGCCTTCGCCCTGAGCCTGAGAAGCGCGCGCGGCTGGGCTCGCGCCCTGCAACTGCTGCTGCTGGCGGCGGCGGTGATCGCCGCACGGCCGCTGCAGGACTGGGCTTTCGGCGCCGACCAGGCGCAGCACGCCGCTCAGCCACACCTGGCCTTTACCCGCATCAACAACGTCGCACAGCTCGATCTGGCGCTGCAACAGGCGCGCGGCAAGCCGGTGATGCTGGATCTGTACGCCGACTGGTGCGTAGCCTGTAAAGAATTCGAGAAATACACCTTCAGCGATGCGGCGGTGCAGGCGAGCCTGGCCAACGCGGTGCTGCTGCAGGCGGATGTGACCGCCAACAGCGCGGAACAGGCGGCGCTGCTGAAGCATCTGCAGGTGCTGGGGCTGCCGACGATCCTGTTCTTCGATCCGGCGGGCCAGGAACTGACGGCGCAGCGGGTCACCGGTTTTATGAAGGCGGAAGCCTTCAACGCGCATTTGCAGAAAGTGATGCGATAACTGACACTGAAGATCGGAAGTGAATGGGAGGAAGCACAAGTGCAACGTGAACACGTCCTTGATACCGCGCTGGGTCTGTTGGAACAACAGGGCCTGGCGACCGCCACATTAGAGATGCTGGCGGAAAAACTCGACGTTCAGCCCGGCGATCTCAAACGGTTCTGGCCGGATCGCGAAGCGCTGCTGTACGACTGCCTGCGCTACCACGGCCAACAGATCGACACCTGGCGCCGCCAGCTGCTGCTGGACGAAAATCTGAGCCCGCAGCAAAAGCTGCTGGCGCGCTATGACGTGCTGGCGGAATACGTGCAGCAAGACCGCTATCCCGGCTGCCTGTTTATCGCCGCCTGCAGCTTCTTCCCGGAAACGGACCACCCGATCCACCAGCTGGCGGAGCAGCAAAAGCTGACCTCGCTGGAGCTGACCCGCGAACTGCTGCGCGACATGGATGCCGACGACGCCGACATGGTGGCGCAGCAAATGGAGCTGATTCAGGAAGGCTGCCTGAGCAAACTGCTGGTAAAACGCCAGCTCCAGGACGTATCGGTCGCCAAACGGCTGGCGGAAGACATCTTGCAGGTGGCGCAGTGCCGCCGCAACGGGGCGTTGAGCTGAACCGGCAGGGTTGGCAGCGCCACCAACCCGAGGCGATAGCCCCAACAGGCGCATTTTTTGCGCCCTTTGCCTGAAAAGCCAGCAACCGGAGGCATTTTCGCGTATTTCACGCATAAAGCCGTTGACGGCTTTCGGCCAATACGGTTTAATGCTGCCCGTTGCCCGGATAGCTCAGTCGGTAGAGCAGGGGATTGAAAATCCCCGTGTCCTTGGTTCGATTCCGAGTCCGGGCACCATATTCAGAAGAACCCGCCTATGGCGGGTTTTTCGCTTTCTGGGGTACGGACTCTCCATCGAACTGCGTTCGATTATTCGGCCAGAGGCCTCACCCTGCGGGCCAGCGCTGAAGCGCTGTTCAACGCGGCGCCAGCGCCGGTTGTCCGAGTCCGGGCACCATATTTAGAGAACCCAGCCTATGGCTGGGTTTTTCGCTTTCTGGGATACGGACTCTCCATCGAACTGCGTTCGATTATTCGGCCAAAGGCCTCACCCTGCGGGCCAGCGCTGAAGCACTGTTCAACGCGGCGCCAGCGCCGGTTGTCCGAGTCCGGGCACCCTATTTAGAGAACCCAGCCTATGGCTGGGTTTTTGCTTTTCAGAGACAGAACTCTCCATCCCTCCCATGGCTTTTTCAGGATGCCGCCAGGCGCGGATTAACGAAAAGCAGGCAGACCGCTGCCAGCAGCGACGGCAGCGCGAAAGCCATAAAGTTTTGCTGCAGCGTCAATTCACTATCAATCAATACACCGCCCATGAAGGGCCCCAGAATCGCGCCAATGCGACCAATACCTAACCCCCACCCAAGACCCGTTGAAGTCATGGTTCCAGGATAGAAACGGGCGACATAGGAACTCATCGCGATTTGCGTACCAATAGTGCTTGCACCTGCAATAATCAGCAGCGAATACAGGATGTACACCGGCGTCTGAGTACCCAACAACACTAAAGTGGCGGCACCCAGCAAAAAATACCCAATAAGAATACGTCTTCCATTCATTCGGTCCATCAGCCAGCAACTGCTCAACGCCCCGACAATGGTGCCCAGATGCAGCGCAAACAGGAACGACAGGCTGGAGCCTAATGGATAGCCAGCCTGCAACATCAACTTAGGCAACCAGGAGGTCATGCCGTAGATGACAAACAGCGACATGAAGAAAACCAGCCAGAACATCAACGTACTTAAGCCTCTGCGTTCAGCGAACAGATCCTTCAGGGTCGCCTTTCCCGCTTTTATACCTGCCGAGGAAGAGCTGATAAACTTCGTACCGGGTTGATGGATATAGTCTGGCGCAATCTTTTCCAAAAGGCGTTTTAAACGGTCATGCTGTTCGGTTTTCACTAGAAATGCCGCCGATTCGGGCAGGTGGTTTAACATCCACGGCAAAACAATGAGTGGCAAAGCGGCAATATAAAATATAGATTGCCACCCCGCGACCGGGATCAAATAAATGCCTGACAGCGCCGCGAGCATGCCGCCGATGGAATAACCACTAAACATCAGCCCAACCATCAGGCTCCGCTTACTTTTAGGTGAATATTCGCTGGTGAGGGCCGTAACGCTGGGCATAACGCCTCCCAGCCCCATGCCGGCGATAAAACGACACCAGCCGAATTGGCCGGCATTAACGCTAAAGCCGCAAAGAAAAGTAAATAAGCTAAAGGTGATAATACACAAACTAATGGTTTTCTTCCTTCCTATTTTATCTGAGAGCGGACCCAATAAAATCGCGCCGAGCATCATGCCTACTAAGGTATAACTGCCCAGCAGGCCCGCCTGAGCCGCAGTGATGCCCCAGTTCACCATGAGCTCAGGCAGGACCACACCCAGTACAGCAAGATCGAAACCGTCAAAAACAATAATAAAAGCGCACCATAACACCGTGAGTCGGTGCATATTATTCAGTTTTGCATTATCTATTATTGGATTGATATCCACGACACAAATATTAGCCTGAGACATATGCCCTCCTGAAAATGAAATCAGCACCAACCATAAATATCAGAGCAAACAACCAATAACAGGTTGAGCTTATGTATTTCACTTATATAGACGAATTGAATTCAGCTAAAAAACTTATTCTTTAATAAATATTAAAAACTACCTATGATGAGTGGACAATACATATTTTATTTTCATCCGCGACGATATCGCTCATGGGCGCACTCGTCTAACACCCATTTTGCATCGTATTGATACCTTAAAGGCATAATCGTGGAGCTGCGTCATTTACGCTATTTTATCGCCGTCGCGGAAGAGCAGAATTTCAGCCGGGCGGCTGAGCGGCTGCATATCAGCCAACCGCCGCTCAGCCGGCAAATTCAGCAGTTGGAGGCGAGCCTGGGGGTGAGGCTGTTTAAACGCGGCTCGCGTCCGCTGGTGCTGACCGCAGCCGGTCGCTTTCTCTATGGGCACGCACTGCAATTCCTGGCGCAAAGTCTCGAATTGAAGACCATGACCCAGCGCGTGGGGCAAGTAGAGCGCCCGCTATCGCTCGGTTTTGTCGCCTCAACGCTCTATGACATCCTGCCGCAGCTGATTCGCCGTTTCCGCACCGCTCACCCCGAAGTGGGTCTGAGCCTGCATGAAATGACCACTCTGGAACAGATTCGAGCGCTCAAGGAAGGGAAAATTGATGTAGGATTCGGCCGCATTCGCCATGAAGACATGCATATACGCCGCATTATCCTGCGAGAAGAGCCTCTGATGGCGGCCTTAGCGGCCGATCACCCGCTGGCGCGTTCGGAGGGATTAACGCTGCGCGCCCTACAGGCGGAAACGCTGATCGTTTACCCGCAAACGCCGCGCCCAAGCTTTGCCGATCAGGTGCTGGCGACCTTTCGCGATCGTGCGTTAGTCCCCAGAAAAATCATGGAGGTGCGGGAACTGCAGGTCGCATTGGGGCTGGTCGCCGCAGGTGAAGGCATCGCGTTGGTTCCCCACTGCCTGCACAGCCTGAAGCGCCCGGACGTGGTCTACAACGCATTGAACGAACAGCGCCTGGTTTCCCCGATCATCATGAGCATCCGGCAGTTGGATGAATCTGAAGATATCAAGACACTGTTGCGGATGATTTACACCCTGTATGACGAACAAGGCATTGCCTACATCAAGCCTGAACGGCAAGATTGAGATACCTATGGCGGGCAAAACGAAGAAAAAGCCCGCCATAGTCGTGGCGGGCTTGACTACATACACTCCTTATTGGCAAATCGAAGCGTATTTCTTCATAAACGGGCTGGCGCAAATTGACGCGTAAATGTCTTTTTGCAGTTGGCTGGCGCTAGAATCCGGCTTTTGCGAACCGCCAACGTTTACACCGGTGCCGTTGTTGCCGTTAGTGCTGCCGTTAATGCTCACGTCAACTGAAGCACCGTTGCCGCTGCCGATATTGCCATTAAGACCACCGTCGATCACCAGCTTGGCCTGAGCCAGCTGCGAACACATCAGCATTGTGCAACCCAGCAATGCAATTTTTTTTCTCATCATGTCCTTCTCCTTGTTTATTGAATTACCCGTTTGTATTTATTTCCCTGTGCGGCAGACCCTGTACCGGTTTCCTGTTGCGGCTAACGCCCTCTTTCACCTATCGCCAATCGCCTTTTCTTCATGCGCTGGTCGTGTTTGAAAAACACATATAAACTCAGAAAAAACAAAAAAATCGCCAGATAAAAAAGATCCAATTTACCATCCCTGGGTACATCTCGGCACCACACAAATATAATATTCACTTGATAAATAGTTTTTCATAACTCATAAGCCATAGCGCGTTATGAGCCAAAAAAAGCAGGGCTAACCCCTGCTCATCGATAAATAGCCATTAATAAATCTACCGTATTTTTTCACAACCTGTGCGACGTGCTTGTGAACTATCTTTTAAAGTTTAACATTCACGCCATTAGTATGTTAAAAGCACATAGCCATCTCATTAAAATTGAAAATAACATGAGATGTCAGAATAACAAAAAAGAAGAATTAGAGTATCCCTCATCAAGGTTAAGAATATTCTCCCTCCTGGGACAACAGCCAATAAATAAACTCATGATTGCGGCTTAACATCAACTTGCTCATAACCGATCGTTTATGACTGTGCACGGTTTTTACGCTGACGCCTAACAGCCTGGCGGTTTGCGATTGATCGACCCCGCTGCGGAGATAGTTCACCACCTGCCATTCGCGCTGGGTCAGGCGCTGAGGTTTGACAAGAACAGAGTCAGAACCAGACAATGCCTCATTCAGCAACTCAAACAGCTTGATCTGATCATCCGTGCGGTAAAGCACGCGCACAGCATCTTTCACAGCTGAAATAGGCCGTTCTTTAACGGTGACGACCTGCGGAGCGCCGCCTTGGCTCGTTCTGCGCCAGCGCTGGGCGCGCCGCCGGGAGGAGGCAAGCACCATATCAGGCTGTTCCGCAGCGCCCGGGGCTAAAAAGCAGATGGTTCTATTATTTCTCTTCGCATATTTTTCAATACTGAGCCGCAGGCCCTCGGCAAAATAACGGTTCTCGTCGTCAATGACAATGTTAATATTACTCATCATTATCACCTCTCTCTATCCTGTGGAAAAATTATCTTGGAGGTTATAACTTATTACCCCCCCCTGAAAAAGTTCGTTAGAATTAACAATACCCTCATCAGTCTTTATCAAACTTACTTTTATTAACCAATTATTTAGTTTACTTTCATATCAATAAGAGAGACATGAGCTATGGCAAAGCAATTATGATGGTTTTTGAACCCTGAAATGTTCCCGTACTACCTTCATAACCAGCCAACGTGGAGGTCAAGCTCAGTGAAATCCCCGTCGGTGTAGCCGTCACCACCTTCCCGTTGCCTATATTTACGCCGTCCACCTGCAAGTCGCTGCGAAAACCGCCAACTCCATTGAAAAAAATACTGCCGGAATTATCTGCCGACACGATGCGCACCTGCAAATCAGAGCTGCACTGCATATTCAACGTAGCTTTGGCCATATTCCCGTTGGTCTTTTCCGGGCTGAGTACGCCGTGCCTCAACTCAATATTCGGCAGATAAAAATCACAGTAAGTAGGGGTAATCGGGTGCTTGCAAAAATTTGGGCCGCCAGGTAAGCGCAAATATAGAGAGCCCCCACCAGTGTTAAGATAGCCAAGGAAGAAACATATTGTCCCCCCTCCACCAGCAGTTCTGCCGGTAATTGTTCTATTAAATAAACCTTGTTGTATCAGATACTCGCCCAACTCACCCAACGTTTTCTTTTCTCTTGCTTGCGCATCTAACCATATAGCCTCGTCAGGGTTTCTTATTCCAAAAATATCAGAATATAGGATATAGAGCTCACAAGCATCGCCACCTGGACAGTGATACAGTGGGTTACTGGTCATATTGCCAGTATCCCATGACGTTATCCTGGCTCTAATTTCATAAATATTCCCCGGAAACACCTCCGTCTCTATCTCCCAGGGAGATGAATACGCTGGCAAAGATACAGTCAGTGACAACGAAAATAAGATTTTAAAAATAAAATCCTTTAGTCCATTATTCATTATACGCCCTCAACCACGATTATCTGTAACTTGTTAATAAGCCTTCAGTAAAGTCCAATGTCGTCAGTCTAGAGAAAGTCTCCGCCACGACCGTTCATTATACAGACATGCATATCGTTGCTAATTCCCACTTCATCTTTTTAACAAAAATACCCTGAAGTCGTGACAAGAAATTAATTATGCAATAAAGAACAAATCTATCACATATAGAATTAAAGAGCCTAAGCGCTCAATTAATCATAGTTTAAGGATAACGTTGAAATTGCGGTAAATTGCCCTCGTCCGATACTCTTACTATTAATAGCCTCAGGTTCACCACGCACATAAGCTTTAAGCGTAATTCTATTGTTTCCTTCCTGCAGTCGCAGTTTCCCCGAAGGCTGATTCAAGGGTAATAGCTCACCTGAAACATTCTCCAGGCCAATGGCGATGCCGCTCGCACCACCGCTACTGATAGCCAGCAACCCCGGCAACGCAACGCTTTCCGTACCGCTGAAGGAAACGCTTACCGTTTCACCAAGGCTGAGATCGCATTCCGTCAGTTGTAGGGAAAACTCTTTCCCCGCCGTACGCTGATTGAGATAGAGATATTTATCAATCACCGTGCCAAAATCCAGTTCGATATTTTCCTCTCCAGGGGGAATCACACAGGGCTCCGCCACCAGTTCACCACGGTAGTTAACAGCCACCGTAGGCGGGGCCCCCCAACCGGTATGGCTCATACACAGCAATGCCATCGCTAACGCTGTCTTTTTCATCCCTTTCTCCTGGTTGATATCGTATAAAAACGCTTATATCTGCGATGTGCATAATCAAGACGGAGTGATACCCTCCGTCACAGATGCCCACCACCAGCCACATATTTGTCCGATTCGCCAGGCAATTAATTAAAAAATCGGAAACATTACTACTCGTAAATGCCATTCTCAGATTTACAAGTACACTGTTGCTTCGCCACATATATCTGTTCACCAGGTCGTCACGCAGTACCGCGATGACGACACGGCACAGAGGGAGAGATATCTCGTTACCTATCGGTCTCCAAAATATTCTAGCCTATGGACACCTAACGTATTTATAGCAGCGCCTTGTGTGGCAAGGTAAGCAACACCTTTAAACTCCACTATAGAAATATTAGTGCTGCTGTTTTTTATGAAAGTCACGCTGGAAATACCCATACCGATTAAGGTAAAGAAACAATGATCGTTTTAGATCCCTGAAACACCCCAATACTGCCATCATATCCCATCAGCGTGGAACTTAAGGTAAGCGTTACCCCTTGGGGCGTTGCCTCAAAGACTTTCCCTTCACCTAAATCCTTGCCATCTATTTTCAGTTCACTCCGGAACTGTTTCCCACCATTAAAGTAAACGCTGCCGACTCTGTCTGCCGACATAATTCGCACCGGATATTTGGAACTGCACGTCACATGCAGCGAGGTGCTAACAGTCTGACCATTAACCTCCTCGTCGCGCAGCACGCCATGGCGCAGCTCAATCTCTTTTTCCGCCAGGTCACAATAGGTGGGATCGACCACCGGCGGAACACATTGCATCCCCCCAGGAAAACGAGCAGGGCCATAAGCCCCTCCGGGGTATCTCCCCCAATAGCCAAAAAAGATACATACATCTTTGGCACCAAAACCTTGCTTACTATAGAATTCCTTATTAAAGAGCGCTGACTGGACAAAGCTTTGCGCTAGTTCCCCCATGGTCTTGCTGGTCGTGATCCTTGGGAAGCTCACTTCATTCATGGGAGACCCCGCCGTCCAATTGGTTGTTACAAAAAAGGTGACATTACATAAATAAGAACAGCCATACAGTGGATTCGGCGTGACATCACCAGTATCCCAGTAGGTTACCTTGGCAAAATACTGTTTTTCTCTGGGCGAATACCGCACATCAGCACTCCACCCCGCCCAAGCGCCTGAGGTATATAAGAGCAGTAATATAAAAAAACTTCTCACTAAATTTAATCTGGTTAACGTGTTAACCATGATATTGAGCCTCGTTCACTGAATCTATTAAGCATATGAGGCCTGAGTCCGCTACCGAGGATATCAATTTCAGGCAACCGTAGTCACACCGGCACAAGCATCTTGTTCTCTTTCCCGTCATTTACCCTCGCGCAGTTAACAGCGGCGAACTCACTCATATTTAAGCAGGAACGATGCGGAAGCATTGAACGCACCCGGCACCAGCTCCGTATTCACTTTCCGGACAGGCACCACCTGGAAATTAAGATCCATATCAGCCAGACCGTTAATCGCACCGCCGACGCCAAGATCAACAAAAGCGCCATTTTTTTGCCACTGCGCCTTAATCCCCAACCCCTTGACATTAGTGGCCAACGCCGCCGTATCAAAACTACTGGGTTGACCGACATAGTAAATCTTATAGGCAACATCGAATCCCGCCGGGCAACTTACCTTCACCGAAAATGACTTCTTATAACGCTCCCCATCGATTTTATTAACGCCCACCGTTTCAAAATCCACGTTTATCGGTTGCCCATCATTGAGCTCGCAGGGCACATCCTCGCGTAGCGTCCCTTTGAAACTCATGTTTTCCACTGCTATCCCCTCTCGAGCAGTGATACCCAATAGGATGAGGCAAACTATGCCAAGCTTTTTCATCGTTGCCTCTCCTCTATTGATAGGCTAGCAGCAGGGTGGCGCCGGCAGTAAAGTCACCGCCGGGCAGCTTCGCATTCGCTCTTTTTACCGGAACGGCCTCTAATGGCGGAGCCTGACTACCCGAGTAGGTGAACTTCAGCCAGCTATTAATGGGCAATGGCTTCCCATCAGAACGAAATGCCACCCCGAAGTCGCTGATATTAGTCCGCAGCGCGGAAGCATCGAACGCGGTCGCACCGCCTTGAATTTTCATCTGCATGGCATTGGACTTAATGCCCGAACATTTCAGCGTATAATCAACCGATTTCTTATAATTGTTGCCATCCACCTTGACCGTCAGGATCTCGCCGAAGTCCACTTCGATGGTTTTATTGTCGTTAATCACGCAAGACGGTGTTTCCAGTACGGTGACGCTGACCGTTACAGTGGTCGCCGCATTGGCCAATGGTGACATTCCCACACAGAGAAGACACATCGCCGCATTGCGCCAAAGGCTGCAACTACCGGCCGGGTTGAATATGTGCGCCATACTTCTCAACTCCTTAGTCATAGCTCAGGCTAAAATCCACCGTGGCGCGATAGGCTCCGGCCGCCAGACGGGCCGCCGTGCGTTCCGGCGCCACGCTATAGCTCAAGGTATTCTGCCCCGACGTCAGCAGCAGCGGTTCCCCGCGGCTGCCCAGCCGCACATCCTGTCCACGGCTGTCGGTAAGACGCAATCCCAACCCGGCAACACCCTGAGCCCTGACCAGCTGCGGATTATCCGCATCCTGCCCGGCGCGGAAAGTGACCGTTACCGCCGGTTGATCATTGGCCCAGGTTAAGGCGCCGGTGCGTGAATCCCGGCTGCCGGCCGGGCTGCGCAGGCAGTCTCTCAGCCGTAACTCAAAGGCTACCGGCGCGCCGCGGTCACCAATATTCTGCAGGCGCCCGGTGCCGATCTCCCCCAGGCTGATAACCTGCCACGCGCTTTCCATCTCCAGCCGACAGGCGCTCTCCGTCAGCGCGCCGTGCACCTGCAGCACGCCATTGGCGCCGTCGGTGTACCAGTTATCCGCCACCTGCCCTTGCGCAGCCGGCATCAGCCACAGCATCGCCCCGAGGGTGAGGGGCACCATCAGCGCCAGCCCGCCCAAGGTGCCGTAATACCGACAGTCGTGACGCTCCGGCAGGTGTTTTCTCAGTTTCTCGCTCATCCATTGCATCTTTATTCCTCCCGATGACCCGCCGCAGCCGGTGGTGTTACGACTTGCTCTTTTCCGGCACGACCTGGCAGGCGCTGCCGCTGCAGTTAAAGCTCAGCTGCGGGCGACCGCCGTAGTCGTTGATATAGGTCAACACCGGGCCGTTACCCAACGCGCTGGCGTTGACGCCGAGCGGCGCACTGCTCTTCGGCGGCACCATCAACGGCTCGAAACCTTGCACGCCAGCCACGCCTTTCCTGGCCCCTGCGTCCACCAAAGTGACGTAATAAGGCGTCGGGTTATTCACCACATACTTGTCGCCCTGCTTGCTCAGCGTCAGCTGCTCTTGCCATGGCGCGGCATTCTGCTGCGGTGCAATCGCCGCCGGGCGATAGAACAGCTTGATGCGCGTCTGCAGCGCAATCTGCAGCGTATTCGGCTTGTCGCTCTTCGGCGGGATCTCACGCAGGTTGAAGTAGTAGAGCGATTCCCTGTCCTGCGGCAGCTGTTTGGTCGCCGGCAGCGCCTGAATCTTCACCTGGCTCGGCTTGCCCGGCTCCACGCGCTGCACCGGCGGCAACACGGCCAGGGGGCTCTGGATCTTGTT
This sequence comes from Serratia sp. PGPR-27, assembly GCF_022678525.1. Lineage (NCBI taxonomy): Bacteria > Pseudomonadati > Pseudomonadota > Gammaproteobacteria > Enterobacterales > Yersiniaceae > Serratia > Serratia sp. PGPR-27. The sequence continues at coordinate 58,653 of NZ_JALBYS010000019.1, forward strand.
GCCCTTTTCGTCCTCCAGCCAGCCCTGCGCCAGGTACGGCAACTGCTTGTTCTGGTTGCTGATATTCAGGCTGACAGACTTTTCGCTGCCGTCGAAGATCACCCGGGTGCGATCCAGCGCGATAGCGGCCTGTGCCTGCGGCGCCAGCAGCGCGCCCAACAGCGCGGCGGTCAGCAATTGATGTTTGCTCATGGTAAAGTTCTTTTTCATACGTTTATCACTCTTACAGATTCAAATAGGGTGTTCGCGTTCATTACGCCTCTGGCTCATTGGCCGGCAACGCCCGGCACGGCAGCAGCAGGTTGCTCATCATGTCAGCCGGCAACGCTTGCGGTAGGCTGATGGCGCACTGCGCCGCGCCGTTCCAGTGCACGGTCATGCTTTCACCTGGCCGGATGCCGCTCAGGTAGACGCTGCCGCCGTCGTTCACAATCCCTGTATCCTGTTTGCTGGCGTTCATCACCGTGGCGCCGAACGGCGGCGTGCTGCCGTCCGCCAGCCGGATAACCGCCATCGCCTTCTCCCCGGCGAGCACATCAAACTTGCGATAACCGATTGCGCCTTCGGTCAGGGTGGCCTGCACCACCGATTTGGTGGCCTCGGCGTTATCCCCCAGCTTGTTCAGATCGATGCTGGCCTTGTTGCGGTAATAGCTGTTAACGTCCGTCACCACCGCCTTGCCCCAGCGGTTGGTATCTACGGTGCTGCCGTAACCACGCACTGGCACCCCGGCCACGCCGCCGGTATCCAGCAATAGCCGGGTGCTGCCCGGCATGCCGATGCGGTGCAACGCTGCGCCCTCCATCGTCAAGGTTGCACCGCCCTGGGCATTGAAGCCCAGCGCCGTATAGCTGCCCTGCTGATAGCTGGCATTGGCGCTCAACTGGGCCATATCACCCTGACGATTGTAATAGCCGCTGAAGCTGGCGCCGTTTCTGGTGCTGCCGACGTTCAGCTGATAGTTGCTATGCTCATCCAACCGATCGTAATACCCCACTCGCTGGCTGCTGTCGTGACGGTTTACCGTCGCGCTGTAGCTCAGGTTGGCTCCCTGGCCCCACGGCAGCGACAGCGACAGGTACATGCCGTCGTCGTTGGTGTTTTCGTACTTGTTGCGGTACCCGGTCAACGACAGACTCAGGTTGCGGAAGCGGCCGATATCGAAATAGCGCGACAGCGTCAGGTTGTAACGATCATTGGCCGGTCGATCCCAATAGGTCTGGTGGTCATAGTTCAGGTACAGGCTCAGGCCTATATCCCGGAACTGCTGATTAAAGGTGATGGTGTACATCTCCTTGTTGTTGCCCACCCGGCCGCCATAGTAACGCGCGTCCAAATACTCGCTCATGCTCATAAAGTCCTGCTCCGAGAAGCGGTAGCCGGCGAAGGTCACCTGGCTGTCGGTCTCGTCGAAGGTCTTCGAATAGCTCAGGCGGTATGAACCGCCGCTCAGCGTGCCGTCCTGCTGCGGCAACCGCGCCCGCGACTGAGTGGCGTCGAACGACAGCGCGCCCAGCGCCATCAGATCGCGGCCGATACCCAGCGAAGCCGCGTTGTAGTCGCCACCGAACAGGCCGCCGCCGTACAGCGACCAACCGTTGCTCACCCCCCAGGAAAACTCGCCGGTGCCGAACAGCGGCCCATTGCTGCGGTGCTGCCAGTCCGAAGGTTTGCCCGCCGCCATTTTGAAGCGCCAGGAACCGGGGCGCGTCAGGTATGGAATGCTGGCGGTGTTCATCTTGAACGTCTGCACGCTGCCGTCTTGCTCCTCCACCCGCACGTCCAGCTCACCGGAGACCGCCTCGCTGATATCCTGGATGCGGAACGGCCCCGCCGCCACCTGAGTCTCATAAATCACCCGCCCCTGCTGGCTGATGGTGACTTTGGCGTTGGTTTTCGCTACCCCGACCACTTCCGGGGCATAGCCGCGCAGGTTCGGCGGCAGCATGTTGTCGTCAGACACCAGGCTAACGCCGGTGAAACGGAAGCTGTCGAACAGGCCGGAGTTGAGGTAGTCCTCACCCAGCGTCAGGCGCGAGCGCAGCGCAGAAACGGCCCGATAGGCGTAGTAACGGCTCCAGTCCAGCCGCTGATCGGTGCTCTGCCCGCTGCCGGTTTGGTGATTGAGCTGCCCCTGCCAGTCAGCGCGCAATCGCCAGGCACCGATGTTGGCGCCGGCGGTGCCGTTGCCGCTCAGACTGTTGCTCTGCCCGCCACTCCGCTCCTGGCGCTGAGTCTGGCCGTTAACGTTATAGTCAAACAGCAGACCCGGAATGCCCTCATCCCAGCGCGACGGCGGATCCCAGTCAGGCGAGGAATATTCCAGATAGGCCTGCGGAATGCTCAAATACAGCGCCGCCGTGGCTAAATCGCCGCGCGCCTCCATGCCCTTCAGGCTGGCGATATCCAGACACTCGTCCTGATGCCACCAACGCAGTCCTTTTGATGCATCCGGTTTCAGCCCCAGCTGTTCCACCAGCGCCGGTGAAATACAGGCCTGGCTGCCCTGAGCATCGTCATCCGGCGGATAAAAACTGACGCTCTGTTCCGGCAATTCATTGTTATTAAGATGAATCACCATGGCATAGGCGCCCGGCATGATATAGCCGCTGCGTGAAAACTGGCTCAGGTCGATATTTTTTCTATCGTTCACGTCCAAGATATCGGTATTAAACTGAATGCCATCCTCGGCTTCTGCCTTTGGCGTTAAATGCGCCAACGCCAGAAATATACCGATACTTAGCGCATGAGGACGAAACAGCTTCCATGCAGGAGAAAAAAACATATCCACGACCCTGTTTATTTAATAGTATTTATCGGCAGAGCTCAGCCTCAGTAATAGTCCATTTTAAAACGCACCGCAGAATAATACTCCCCTGCCTGCAGTGGCTGATTATTAGCGACCAGCCGCATTTGGTAGTTAAGCAGCATTCTTTCCGGCAATATTTCTCGAATGGGCAATGGGTTTCCTGGGTGGGCAATATTTCCTTCTGCATCGACGATTTGCAATCCGATGCCTTTTGCCCCACCATGCATCTCAAATAACTCCCCGTCGGCATCCCCGTCAAAAGTCACCCGAAAACCACTCCAGTCCGGCAATTTACTCTCAGCCCGAGATAAAACACAGTTAATTAGCTCAATGGAGAAGTAACGAGCGCCCCCGCTGCCGTCGCGAATAATATCTGCAACCGGTGTGACATCCATATCGATTAGCTGTTCCCGACTGCCGGCGGCAATAGCGCAGGCGGTATTGATAATGGCTCCTTGCATATTGACCTGTCCCCATCCTTGACTGGGGCGAGCGGCCTGAACGTTATCCGCGATTAACATTAAGGACAATAGGCAAGGAAGCATTAATTTTGCAGGAAAATAACTCATTGAATGTTCCCTATTCACAGAAATTCCACCGCTCGAATCCCGGGAAAAGCATGCGGGCAAGCCCGCATGCTGCATTATCACTGCACAACCGGACTTACTGGTAAGCCAAGGTGAAGTCAGCCACGGACTGGAAATCGCCCGGGGTGATAACAGCGTTAGAAGCCTTGTTGCCCTGCAGGTAAGCGGAGAAGCTCAGGGTGTTATTGCCATTGCCCAGCGCTTGCGCTGAAGAAGCTTTACCCAGCTCGATCACCTTGCCGGAACCGTCGGTGATGGCAATGCCGGCGCCTTTAGCGGTACCAGTAATGCCCAGCAGCTTAGCGTCCTCTACTGAAGCTGCGCCGGTGAAGGTGATAGCTACAGCATTATTCTTGCCAACGCCATTTACATCGCCTGGGTTCAGATCGCAGTTTTCCAGCTTAATCTGGAAGTTTTTCGGCGTGGACTGGCCACCGTTTTTCAGCGCCACGTTGGAAACCTGGCCCAGGTTAACGGTCTGGTCTACGGTTTCCGGGGTAATTGAGCAAGGCGCGTCAATGATCGCGCCTTTAAAGGTTACGGTGCCGTGGCCCTGGTCTTTTGCTGCGTGAGCCACAGACGCTACGCCGAAAGCCAATACTGCTGCCATCATGATTTTATTCAGTTTCATATTAAATCCCTTACATTCCTTAGTAAGAAAGAGGTACTCATTGACGTCAATTAGATCAACAATTCACTCTTGATGTTTAACGCGCCGCTTTATTTCCGAGCGCAGGTTCTTTCGCTGATACCTGCCTTTCAGCGTTCCGTATCAGTGGCAACAAATTTACCCCGCCCAGATCAAAAATAAAACGTTATGTCGCAAAAAGACAAAAACACAGGATTTATACATAAAAAACACACATTAAATAGGTTTAAATTCTAAAAAATAGAAATTAAATGACCTTATTTATTTTTTAATACTTATACACTTAGACCCGGGTTAATATAATTATATGGATAGATGGAAAAATCCTATTGACCATTAATACCAAGGATTGAAAAAACAGCACACAGGTCTCAGAATAATCTCTCGACAGGTAAGTTGACAGGTTAAAAAAATGATTTTCCATATAAATAACAACGTTCTCTATGATGAAGATGAGAACACATTGTCGCATATTGATAATGCGGCGACTAAAATAGTCTTACTTAGACCCAGCGCCAGGCTGTTATCACTGTTCATCCGTAACAATAATGTGTTATTAATGCGTGAAAGGTTGCTTAATGATGTCTGGGTTGAGCATGGTCTTAAGGCCTCGAACAACAATCTGAATAACTATGTATCAGGGTTGCGCAAATCGCTGGCGCAGTTCGGCGAAGAGGCGCTTATTGTTACCTATCCGCGTCAGGGGTTTAAGTTCACCGCAGATATCATTCATGAAGTAAATAACAATGAGGAGGTAAAAAAACCGGAAAACAATCCAGAAGGAGATACTGAAGTCAGTAAGATGACTAAGAAAGAAGCGCGGCATAATAGCGTCAATAGCCCATTCAGGCGCCTTCTGCTGGCATTTTTAGCCTGCCTGGTGCCGTTTGCCGCTATCGTGCTTTATCAAAACGCCACCCGTATCAGCATGTATCCTTTGGGCGACTACGACCGCTGCCAAATATACAGCATGAATTCGGGGAGCGGCCACTTATCCGAAATCAAGCGATTTATCCAGCGCGCTGGTTTTAATTGTAGAAGTAAAGCTGACGTGTATTACTATGATAACATTCGTGATGAAGCGTCGCAGAAGGGCAAAGAGCTGTTAACCTTCTGCCCGCGAGAAAAAAGCAGCCCGTGTATCTACAATTATATCGACAAAGAATAGCATTGACATTGCAAGATGTTACCTCACCAGGCCATCTCACTCTCAGGATCCCCTTGCCCTAGCCAAGGGGATTTATCTTAGGGTGTAGCACACACAAATAACGGCGCATGGTTATCGGCAAACAAGAAATGCCGGCTATCAATTTGCTCGATACGCCAGTGTATTTGCATACCTTCCACCGGTAACCGCCGATTAAAATCCTCAAGCCTTATCGAGTCATGCGGTTTCTTGATATTTTCCTTCACCCACAGCGTATAGTTATTGCCCTGCCGCCGATAATCCATAACCAGAGTGCGTGAGATAACATAGTGATCCTTGCCATCATAGGCTCTGCCGTTCAACAATATGTTGATGCGCCGCGGGCCGTCGGGAACCACATTTATCAGAACAATGCGTCCAATGCTGCGGCCGGCAATGTTGTCAGTTACATGTTCAACCGCCCGGCACTCCGGGATTTGCGGTCTGAAAAATAAAAAGTAACCGGCGACGGCGCAGCACCCCATAGCCAGTAACGCCGCAATCGCGTAACCATATCGTTTCATCGTTTACAGGCCCCAGCTTTCATAGAAACTCTCGCATTGCACCTTGTTATCCGCCATTTGCGACTCTGGGCAGTAATAGAAATAGGACGTTCGGGTTCTCCCGGAACCGTTTGGCGCCAGTGTTTGCGTGTCGTAGTAGAGCAGCGTCGCCGGTTCGTTGCAGTGAATCTGCGGCCGCCGCTTCAGCATGTCGCGCAGATGATCCAAATCGACCTTGTTGATTGCCGGCTTATGATAAGTGGTGATAAGGCGCACGCTGCAGCTGTCGATGCGCCCCCCGTCGATCGTGCTGATCGGCTGATAACCTGCATCGCACCACGCCCAAATACCGCTGCCCAACGCCAGAACCAGCAAAGCCGCCAGTGCGGCGGCTTTGAAACGCGTATAGCTGCGTACAGCGACGGAGCCTACTTCAGGGGGGGCGCCCACCTCCTGGCCCATCTCCGGGGCCGGCTCCTCTGCGGGCGCCTGGCTGTCCGCGGTTTTGATCGTAGCGGCGGTGAACATAAAACCTTGCCGCGGCAAGGTGACGATGATCTCCTCCTCGCCAAGCGAAGAGAACGCCTTGCGTAAAATTGAAATGGTGTTGTTGAGGTTGTTACCGGAAGCGACCTGGCCATGAGCCTCCCACACCTGCGTCAACAACGTCTCTCTGGATAACACCAGATTGTTGTTTCTGACTAATGTGGAGAGCAGGCGGTTCAGCGTGGCCGTCAGCGTAATCGGCGGGATATCGTCATTCACCGAGACCAATTCCGATCTATCTTCGTGATATTTAATATTATTATTAATTATGTATCTCATAATTCCCTGCGCTACAAACCATGTCAACGCCAATTCCCCACCAAACAACATGATATTAGCACAGCAATTATAATAAGAAAATTCTTACGAATTAAATATAAATTCATATAAAACAATAGAATAAGAACAATAAATCATAGAGAATAGCGGAACCTTGGGCGCAGCTAAGGCTCCCTGCCTTCGCTTGATGCGACAACGTTCATTGCGATATATATAAAAAAACCCGCCATAACGGCGGGCTAATTCGGTTTGAAATTTATCAAACTAAGCGAACGATTTGCCGCTCCTGCCAACGCCCGAACAGCAACAAGCCGCATATCGCCCCGAGCAGCGCGCAGAACATGTCGGACTGGGTGTCCCACGGGTCGCCCTGGGTGCCGAGAAACTCGTCGGCGCCCTGGCCCAGCGCCAGCGCCGCCCACCATTCGATCAGCTCATACAGAGCACTGATGGCGAGCGCGATGCAGCACACCACGAAGCCCAGCATCTTGCGCCCCTGTACATAACCACCGCGCAGCAGGATTTCGCGCGCCGCCAGCGCCGGCACCAACCCCTGGAAGAAGTGCCCCAGTTTGTCGTACGGGTTACGGCCAAGACCCAGCCACTGCTGCACCTCAAACCCCAGCGGCACGCGGGCATAGCTGTACATGCCGCCGAAAATCAGGATCAGCGCGTGGAAGAAAATCAGCGTGTAGAGCAGCGGCGTCAGCGGGTAACGGCGATGGGTCAGCCACAGCAGCGGCAAAACGATCAAGACCGGCGCCACCTCCATCAGCCAGGTGGTGCGATCGTAAGGGCTGATGCCGCTGTGGATCAGCGCGGCCAGCAGCAGCAGAGTGATAACGGACAACAACAGCGGAGAGCGTGAGACGGGCATATCCAACGTTCCTTCGGGTCAATAAGGCAATCCACACTTTATACCGCAGATCGCACGGCGAAAAAAAACAGGCGGAGCGTCGCCGCTTCGCCTGTTCGGTGTGCGCTTACCCAGCGTAGGATTATTTCAGCGCGACGCGGATCACGTCATCCGGCGCGGTCGCTTCTTTCTCGCGGCTGGAAGCCTGTTTGACGCTGACGTACAGCGTCTGGCCATCCGGCGACAGCGCCAGGCTGTTCGGGTGGGTCGGCGTCTTGATGGTGTTCAGCACCTTGTAGCTCTTGGCGTCGATCACGCTCACTTCGCCCGCCTGGCGGTGGGTGACGTAAACTTCATTGCGCGCCGGGTTGAACAGCACCGCCAGCGATTCCGGCACGTCGATCTTGCTCAGGATGTTGCCGTTGCGGGTATCCACCACCAGCACCTGCGGCTGCTTGGAATCGGTGATGAAGGCGCGGTGAGTGGCGGTATCCAGGCTGATGTTCAGGAAGAAGTGCTCTTTAGACTCATCCAGCTTCTTGCGCGACAGTACCTTGTTGCTCTGGGTATCGATGGTCACCAGCTCGCCGTCGGCGTTGGTGACGTACAGGCGTTTGGCGGCGGCGTCCAGCGCCAGGCCAGTGCCGTATTTGCCGGTGTCGGTCACGGTGGCGCGCAGGGTCAGATCCTTGCCGTCCACCACCCAAACCACGCTGGAATCCCCCAGCCCGGTGATGTACAGGGTATCGCTGTCGGCATCCGCCACCAGTTCGCGCGGCGCCAGCGGCTTGACGGTCTCGGAACGCTGGCGCGCGTCCAGCACCAGGCGGCCTTTCACGTCGCCGGTCTTGGCGTCGATCGCGGTTACCGAGTTATTGACGGTGTTACCGAAGAACAGCGTGCCGGTCTTGGCGTTGACGGCGGCGCCGAACGGCTTGATGTCGTTATGGATAATTTGGGTCACGTCCAGCGTGGTCGGATCCAGACGGTAAACGATGCCGCCCTTGTCCAGCTTGCGGCTCTGCGAGGTGGCCAGGTAGAGCGCGTTCTCGCTCGGGCTGTAGGCCATTTCATAGGCGCCTTTGCCGACCGGCTTGCGCAGCACTTCCGGCGCGGTTTGCGCCTGCAAAGTGTTGGAGAACAGCAGCGTAGACAGCAGCATCAGCGGAAATGCCGCACGTTTTCCCTTGGTGATCAAAGTATTCATCAAAATCTCCTTATAAAGCCAACAGGGTGGCCGAACGGCCGCCCTCTGCTCGTGATTAAAATCAGGCTTTCTCTTCGGAAAGCAGCGCCCACCAGCTGTCGATGGTCGGGTTGCGCGCCAGCGCGATAAAGTCGATGTCGCCGCGGATCTTGCGCCAGCGGGTCGCCAGTTCCATGATGCGCACCGAATCCAGGCCGTAATCGATCAGGTTTTCATCGTTGCCCATGTCCTCGCTGTCTTCGTCCAGCAGCGGCAGGATCTGCTGACGCAGCGCATCAATGCTGGCGATGCCGGCCGCCGGCAGCAGAGACGCGGTGGTCACCACCCGGCCGCAGCGGCCGGCGGTGTAGCGCAGCGCCATCAGGTGTTCGTCGCGCGAGAAGTCCGCCAGACCGTCGGCCACCATGAACGGCTGGATGTTGCGCATGAAGGCGTCGATGGCGGTGGTCAGGCAGCCGATGTGCGCATACACGCCGCAGATGATCAGCTGATCGCGGCCGGACTCCTGCAGGATTTCCTGCAGCGGCGAGCGATGGAAGGCGCTGTAGCGCCATTTCACCAGCACCGTATCGTCTTCGTCCGGCGCCAGCGCGGCGGTCACCGCCTGCTGCTCGGGGTGTTTGTTCAGACCCGGCCCCCACATGTCGTTCAATAGCGCGCGATCTTCATCGCTCTGCTGGTTCGGCTGCGCGGTATAGAACACCGGAATGCCCTGCTGTTTGCAGTAACGACGCAGGTTGGCGATGTTCTCCACCACCTGTTTAATCAGCGCGCTGTCCTCGCCCCAGAAGTTGAGGAAATACTGCTGCATATCGTGGATCAGCAGCGCGGCGCGCTGCGGTTCTACCTGCCAGGTGACTTTATTTTGCGGCAGTTCGTCCGCCGTCGGCAGCGCGTAATCATTAAGTTTTGGAATGGCCATCAATTAATCTCCCTGAGCCTGAGTCTGTAGTTGCGCGTCGAGCTGCTGGCGCAGCCGTTTTTTGTCCACTTTGCCGACCGGAGTCAGCGGCAGGCTGTCCACCTGAATAAAGCGATCCGGCAGTTTGAAGTCCGCCACGCCCTGTTCGCGCAGGTGACGGCGCAGCACTACCGGCTTCAGCGGCGCGTTGGCAATGATATAGGCGCAGCTCTTCTCCCCCATCAGCGCATCCGGCATCGACACCAGTGCGGCGTTGATCACGTCCGAATGACGCAGCAGCAGGTTCTCGATCTCCTCGGCGGCGATCTTCTCCCCGCCGCGGTTGATCTGGTCTTTCTGCCGCCCCTGCACGGTGATGTAGCCGTCTTCGCTGATGCTGATCAGATCGCCGGAGCAATAGAAACCGTCGGCGTCAAAGGCATCGGCGTTGTGCGCCGGGCTCTGGTAGTAACCGCGGAAGGTGTAAGGCCCGCGCGTCATCAGCCGCCCAACCTCGCCCGCCGGTAACGGATTGCCGTCGTCATCCGCCACCCACACTTCGTCGTCCGGCGACATCGGCCGCCCTTGCGTCGCCAGAATGTGGCGTTCGTCGTCGTCCAGCCGGGTGTAGTTCACCAGCCCTTCCGCCATGCCGAACACTTGCTGCAGTTGGCAGCCGATTTCGTTCTGAATGCGTGCCGCCAGCGTTTCGCCCAGCTTGGCGCCGCCCACCTGCAGCAGTTTCAGGCTGGCGAGCTGGGCATTGCCGCCCCACTCTTCGATCGCCTGCAGCCACAGCGTGACCGCCGGCGGCACCAGCGCCGTCACGTTGATTTGGTGCTGTTCGATCAGGCGGAAGCATTGCCCGGCGTCCGGATCGGCGGCGAACACCACCAGCCCGGCGCCATAAAACACGCCCAGCACGCCCGGCGAACTCATCGGGTAGTTGTGCGCCACCGGCAGCGCGCACAGATAGCGGGTCTGCGCGTCGAAACGGCAGATCTCCACGCTGCGGCGAATGCTGTAGTAGTAATCATTGTGGGTGCGCGGGATCAGCTTCGGCGTACCGGTGCTGCCGCCGGAAAGCTGGAAGAACGCCACCCGATCGGCCGCGGAAGGCTGCGCGACGAAACCGTCGCTCGCTTCGTCCAGCCAGGCGGCCAGCGCCAGCTCGCCCTCGGCCTGGCTGCGCAGCGCCACGACGCGCAGCGAAGGATGCGCATCGCGGAAGGCGTTCAGGAATTGATCGTCGGCAAACAGCGCGTGCCGGCGATCGGCGATCAGCAGCGCCGGTTTGATCTGCTCGGCATAGGCGTTCAGCTCACTGCGCTGATGGCTGAACAGCGCATTGACCGGCGCCACGCCAATTTTCAGCAGCGCGAAGAACACGATATAGAACTCCGCCACGTTGCCCAGCTGCACCAGCGCGGTGTCGCCGGATTTTACGCCGCGGCGCAGCAAAGCGGCTGCCAGACGATCGGAACGCTGCTGCAGCTCGCGGTAGGTCAGGCTGCCCTGGGCGTCGATAATCGCCGGGGCGTCGTTGTTGGCCTGGCGGTCGAGGATCTCGGTCAGCGGTTTGTCAATCCAGTAGCCGCGCTCGCGATAGCGGCTGGCGAACTCCGCCGGCCAGGGGGTAAAGGCAATGCTCATCTTGTCGTTATCCTTGATTTATACCAAAGGCACGCAGAATGGTGCTGAGTTTGGTGCCTGTTTCATGCCATTCAGATTCGGGTGAAGAGTCTTCCACGATGCCGGCGCCGGCGAACAGCCGCACCCGGTTGCCGTCAACGGTGCCACAGCGGATGGTGACCACCCACTCGCCGTTGCCTTCATCGTCGCACCAGCCGACGATGCCGCCGAACAGGCCGCGATCGAACGGCTCCAGCTTGCCGATCAGGGCGTGCGCCTGGGCCGTCGGCATGCCGCACAGCGCCGGCGTCGGGTGCAACAGGCAGGCCAGCGACAGGGCGTTTTCGTCGGGAGATGCCGCCTCGCCGTCGATCGGCGTGGAGAGATGCCACAGCGTGGTGGTGGTCAACAATTCAGGGGTGTGCGGCACGTTCAGGTAGCGGCAGCGGCCGGCCAGCACGTCACGCATGCTTTCGGTGACGATGCGATGCTCGTGGCGATCTTTCGCCGAGGCCATCAGCCGCTCTCCCACTTCGCGATCGCGCTCTGGGTCGGCCTCGCGCCGGGCGGAACCGGCCAGCGGATTGGAATAGAAACGGCCGCCGTCCTGGCGCAGCAGCAGCTCGGGGCTGGCGCCCAACAGCGCGCCCTGCTCCAGCGGCACATGGAAATGGAAACCGTGCGGGTTTTGGGCAATCACGCGCGCCATCAGCGCATGGCGATCCACCGGCTGACGCGTGTCGATCTCCAGCAGGCGCGACAAGACCACTTTGTCCAACTCACCGGCCTTCATCGCGTCGACGGCGTCGCTGACCATATTCATGAACGGCTGCTGTGGCGGCAGTTCCGTTACCCCGGCCAGCTCCGGCCCATCCGCCGCCGGCCTAACGCCGGCCATAAAGGCGGCGCGATCGAACCAGCGGCTCTGCTGCGGAATAAACAGCGCCGAAGGCTGCCGGGTATCGAACGGGATGGCGCCGCACAGCAGCGGCTTTTTGATGCCGGCCTGGCGGGCCTCGGCAAACGCCTGCCGTACGCTGCGCTGGAACTCGCCGTTCAGATCGGCGCCGTCTGCGGCCGGCAGGCGAATGCGGCTGAAACAACCGGTGGTGGTCAGACTACGGAAAGGAGAAGTAAAGAAGAAGCCCGACGCGGGAGAAAAATCAGCGGCAAATCGCTGCTCTTCGCACTCCTGCACTTCCTTTCGATTGATGTCGTTCACGGCAGTATCCATCGCTTCGCCCTCAAGAATTTGAAGTGATAACCAATATAATAATGATTATCATTTGGGTTAATTCCGCGCTAAATTACTCGCCGATATTTGCTATGTCAATAAACGTAAGCACTTCTTTCATTTCGAAATCATGACATAAACGCTGTGGGTTTTACGCATGCCGATGATAAGCATTGCTATTTGATCCCACAGCGTTGTTTTAACGCGTTCGACTACTTTTCTGTGGCGGGCTGCGGCTCCGGTTTGTGCAGCGTAACCTGGCGCAAACCGGTCATGGCGAACAGCAACAGGATGCCGAGCAGCGCCGCGCCGAAGCCGAAACCGCTGGCGCTCATCGCCGGCAGCATAAAGGCGCCCATCGCCCCCAGCAGCAACGCGCCCAGCGCATCGCCAACCACGTTCTGCGCCGTCCACAGGCCATTGATGCGGCCGAGGAAGTTGTCCGGCGTCAGGCTCTGGATCAGACCGTATTGCAGCAGCGAGTTCAGCGCGCTCAGGTAGCCGAACGCCACCAGGCACAGTAACGCCAGGCTGTACCACGGCATCAGGCCGAACAGGCCGATGGCGGCGAACGCCGCGATCGCCGTCAGCAGCATCACCCAGCCGGGGCGCGCCACATGCGCCACGCGCCCGCTGGTGAACGCGCCGATGGCGGCGCCGAGCGGCACGGCGGCGTACATATAACCGAGGTGGGCAGCGTCGATGTGCCAGCCTTCCGCCATCGCCGGGTACAGCACGCGCACCGCGCTGGCCATGGTCAGCAGCGCGCCGATCAGTGCCACCATGCCGATCACCTTGTTCTGGAACAGGAAGGCGAAACCGCCCGCCAGCGCGCGCAGCGGGTGTTCACGCGGCTGCGGCGGCGGCATCAGCTGCGGCAGACTCAGCAGCGGCAGCAGCGTCAGCAGGGTGCCGAACGCCGCCAGACCGTAGTTCCAGGTGATGCCCATATGGGCGATCACCAGGCCGCCGATCGCCGGAGAAAGAATCGAGCCGAAGCGCACCGTCAGCATGCTGATGGCGCCCGCCTGCACGATGTTTTCGCGGCCCACCAGCGCCGGCGTGGCCGCCAGCAGCGCCGTCACCCCCACCGCGCCAAAGAAGCCGTCCCACACCGCCAGCAGATAAATGGCCGCCAGCGAAGGCGACGGCAACAGGGCATTGAGACACAGGCCGACAAATCCGACGCCGCAGGTGGAACGCGCAAACAGAATCAGCCGGCGTCGCTCATAGCGATCGGCCAATACGCCCCCCATCAGCAGCCCGGCGAACATGCCGCCGCCGGCCAGCGTCACCGCCAGCCCGACCTGCAGGGTGGAACCGGTCAACGCCTGGATCTGCACCGGGATGGCGATCGCCATCAGTCCCAGCGCCACAATGGAGATAAAGCGCGCGCAGAACACCGCGCGGAAAGCCCGGTTGGTTTTCAGCAGGCTGAAATCAAGCAGGATGGAGGGTTTGCTACTCATCGGTTGTTCACCACATCTTTAAACGGGGATTCTGCAGTTGCGGAGCGCTATGCTAGCACAGATGACGAAATCAATAATGATAATAAAAATCATTGATATTCAATTGTGAGCAGCCGCAAGAAACGCCGCCAAACGCGAGGCAATCCCCGTGCCTGGCGGCGGGATGAGGGCGTCATTACAGCGTGCGCAAGATCCGGTTCAGCAGCGGCCCCAGCACTTTGAACGACGCCGGCGAAACGATATCGACATGCGCGCAGTCCAGCTCGTGCGCCTGCAGCGCATCGACGTACTGCGACCAGGTTTGCTGCACGTCCATCCCTTCCTGCAGCGTGCGTTTGGCGACGAACAGCGTCGCCTGGCCGTGGAAACGGGCGGTCCGCGTGTGCGACAACAACCGCACCGAATCGGCGTAGTTGGCTTCGATGTTGTCGAACATCGCCGTGCGCGTCTCACCCAGCGCCGGATCGAGCGTGTCCTGCGACACCGCCAGGAACTGCTCGCGCTCGCGCTGCACTTCCTTCAACACGTTGTCGTCCAGCATCACGTCCCAGTTTTGGGTCTCCGGCGGATAGGTATCCAGCAGGCCGAGGAACGCCACCTGCTCGCCGCGCGCCTGCAGCCGGGCGGCGATGCCCTGCGCCAGCGTACCGCCCAGCGAATAACCGATGAAGTGGTACGGCCCGTGCGGTTGGACCTGCAACACCGTCTGCAGGTGAGCATCCACCACCTGATCCATGTCTTCGCTCAGCGCCAGCGGGCCGTCCGGCCGCGGCGACTGGATGCCGACCAGCGACCAGTGCTGGTCGAGATAGCGCGGCAATACGCTGAACTGCCAGGAGAAGCCGGATGCCGGGTGCAGGCAGAACAGCGTCGGCCCCTCGGTAACGCGCAGCGGCAATACGCTGTCGAAGCCGCTGCGATCGGCCTCTTCCTGCGTGCGATCTTCCGCCAGCAAGGCGGCCAGCTGCTCAACGCGCGACGCCACCATCACCTGGCCGACGGACACCGCCTTGCCCAGATCGCGGCGCAGCTCCGCCGCCAGGCGCATCGCCAGCAGCGAGTGGCCGCCGAGCGCGAAGAAATCGTCGTCGGCGAACACCTGCTCGCGCTGCAGCAAGCGGGCGAATACCGCCGCGATCTCGCTTTCCAACCCGGCCTGCGGCGTCCGCCCCGCCTTGCGCTCACCGCCCTGCGGCTGCGGCAACGCCTTGCGATCCAGCTTGCCGTTGGCGCTCAGCGGCAAATCCTGCATTTCCACCAGCGCCACCGGCACCATGTGCGGCGGCAGGCGGTCGGCCAGCGCCGCGCGCAGGGCTTCCGCATCCCAGCTCGCGCCTGGCTGCATCACCAGATAGCCCACCAGCTGGCGCGCATCGCCGCCGGCGTCCACCGGCGTGCCCTGCAACACCAGCGCGTGCGTCACCGCCTGGCGCACGCCCGGCAGCGACAGCAAGGCGTGATCGATTTCACTCAGCTCAATACGCTGCCCGCGGATCTTCAGCTGATCGTCGCTGCGGCCCAAATATTCCACCGCGCCGTCCGGCAGCCAGCGCGCCACGTCGCCGGTACGGTACATCCGTCCTCCCTCGCCGAACGGGTCGGCGACAAAGCGGCTGGCGGTCAGATCCGGCCGGCCAAGGTAGCCGTGCGCTAGCTGCACGCCGGTCAGATACAGATCGCCCGCCACGCCCGGCGGCACCGGCCGCAGGCGCGCGTCCAGAATGCGCAGCCCGGTGTTCCATACCGGCAGGCCGATCGGCACGTTGGCGCCGGTCACCTTCGCCAGCGCGTCGCCGTAGGCCGGATGCCAGGTCACGTCCACCGCCGCTTCGGTCGGGCCGTAGAGGTTGTGCAACGGCACCGCCGTGCGGCTTTGCCACAGGCGGCACAGCTCCGCCGGCAGCGCTTCACCGCTGCAGAACACCTGACGCAACGCGACGCAGTTCGCCACCGCCGCGTCGTCGTCCAGGGCGGCCACGAAAGCCGCCAGCATCGACGGCACGAAGTGCAGCGTGGTAATGCGGTGTTGCGCGATCAGCTGTTGCAGCTGCTGCGGATCGCGGTGCGCCTCCGGCGGCGCCATCACCAGCCGGGCGCCGACCATCAGCGGCCAGAAGAATTCCCACACCGAGACGTCGAAACTGCATGGCGTTTTCTGCAGCACCGCGTCGTCCGCCCCCAGCGGATACTGATGCTGCATCCACAGCAAGCGGTTGACGATCGCCTGATGGCCGACCAGCACGCCTTTCGGGCGCCCGGTGGAGCCAGAGGTAAAGATGATATAGGCCGCATGATCCGGCGTCGGGCCCGCGATCGCCACCCCGTCGGCGTGATCGGCCGCCAGCGGCGCGTCATACAGCAAAATTTCGCCCTTGTCGGCGAAACGCGCCTGCTGCGCCGGGCTGGTGATGACCAGCCGGGGTGCGGCGTCTTCCAGCATCATCGCCAGCCGCTCGTCCGGATAACCGGTGTCCAGCGGCAGGTAGGCGGCGCCCGCTTCCACGATCGCCATCAACGCCAGCGACAGGAACACCGAGCGCGGCAGCGCCACCGCCACGATGTCGCCCGGCCGTACGCCCTGCACAACCAGCTGGCGCGCCAGCGCCGTGACCTGTTCGCGCGTTTCGCGGTAGGTGAAGCTGAAATGCGCATCCGCCAGCGCCGGCGCCTTCGGCGTGCTTTGCGCCTGCTGCGCCAGCAGTTGGCTCAGCGTGGTCGCCGGCACCGGATGCGCCGTGTCGTTGACCCGCGCCAGCAGAGCGCGATCGTCGGCGGTCAGCATGTCGGCTTCGCCGATCGGCAACGTTGCCTGCGCGGCGAACTGCGCCAGCAGCAGCGGCAACCGCTGCAGATGCGCCAGCAGTTCCTGACGGCTGTAACGCTCGGCGTTGGCCAGCAGCTCCACCTTCAGCTGATGGTGTTCGTCGATAAACAGCGCAATCTCCAGATCGCGCACCGGCCCGGAGGCCAGATCGTGGGTAATGCCTTCGATACCGGCGAAGTCCAGCTGGTAATCGAACATTTTGAAGTTGAAGACCGTACCGTACAGCGGTTCACCGTCGCCGATGCGCCCCAGATCGCGCTGCACCTGTTCAGCGTCGTAGCGCTGATGGCGGCGCACCGTTTTCAGCTCGCGGCTGATGCGGGCGGCGGCCTCATACAGCGTGGCCTGCGGCTCGAGGTGCATCTCCATCGGCAGCACGTTGATCACCGGGCCGGCGGCGCACAGGGCGGCCGATCCGGTACGGCGCATGAAGATAAAACCGGCGCTGAAGCTCGGTTGGCCGCTCAGACGCGACACCCACAGCGCCACCAGCGCCACCGCCATATCGGCGGCGTTCAGCTTCTGCTGCGCGCCGCACTGCACCAGTTCGGCGAAGGCCTGCGGATCGCAGCGCTGTTCCAGCCGGTGGATGCGCGGCGTGGGCGTTTGCCCGGCCAGCGGCTGCGGACAGAGCGTGGCCGGTGGCGGCAGCTGCCGTGCTTTTTCGCGCCAGAAATCGGCGTCGCGTTGCCAGGCCGGGGCCTGCCGGTAAGCCTGGTATTCCGCCACCACGTCGCTGAACGCCGTGAAAGGCGTCGGTTCCAGCGCGTCGCCGCGGCAAAGATGGGTGTAAATCGCCGCCACGCGGCGCGCGATGGCGGTGAAGCTGAAACCGTCCACCAGCAGATGGTGATAGCGCTGATACCAGAACCAGCGGTCATCCGCCAGACGCATCACCACATGACGATACAGCTGCGCGCCGCTGCCGGCGCGCAGATCGCTCGCCAGATCGATGTCCATCAGCGCGCGCGCGGCGGCTTCAGGATCCGGCGACGTCGTCAGATCGACAAGTTCCGGCGCGTGCACCACCAGCGTGTCATCCAGCCATTGCACCGGCACGCCGTCGCGTTCCGCAAAACGCAGGCGCAGCATGTCCACCTCGCCCAGACCCTGGATGATGGCCTGCAGCAGAGGCTCCACGGCGACAGGGCCGTTGAGTTCGATGGCGTGAGCCACCGCGTAGGCATTGCGATGCGGGGAGATTTGATCGGCGACCCAGATGCCGGGTTGTGCCGCGACCAGCGGCCATTCGCCCGCAAGCGCCGGGCCGCTGAGAGAGTTAGGGGTGTGTGACACTGCTTATTGCTCCCGTGATTACCTGGCGCCGGTCACGCCTCGCGTGCTGCGACCGGCAGAATATCTTGCCAATGCTGTTCCAGCCATTCGGCGCACTCGAGGCGCGCCGCCGGGCCAAAGACGATCGTCCACTCGGACGGAATGGCGCGGAAATCCGGCCACAAACTGTATTGTTGTTGTACGTTGCGCAGCACCAGGCTGCGCTGCTGTTGATCATCGAACGGATTCAGGCTTTCCATCATGTGTTCCTCGTGCCGTCGCCGATGCCGGGTAAGCGGTGGCGAAAGCGGAAGCCCATACCGCCTGCAGCCCATCGGTCAGGCCGCTGCGCCAGCACAGCGCATCGTGCCCGCCTTCCACCACCCGGTAGTGCACCCGATGGCCGGCGTCGCTCAGGCGCGCCGCCATTTCGCCACTGACCCGATGCACCAGTTTTTCCTGCGAACCGGCTTCCATAAAGACCTTCAGCGCGCCGTGGTTGCCCAGGCCGTGGCGTTCGACCTGTTGCATCAGCCAGCAGGCGTCGTCGGGAATGCTCGGCAGCTGCAGCATGTCGCGCCGCGGCCACCAGTAGGAACCGGACTGGGTGATCACCGCGCCGAAGCGCTGCGGCCAGCGCAGCCCGGCATACAGGGAGGCCAAGCCGCCAAAGCTTTGCCCCGCCACCACCGTATCGGCCGGTTTGTCGCTGTGCGGCGCCCAGTCGGCCAGTTGCGGCATCAGTTCTTCCTGCACCGCCAGCCAGAAATCGTCCTTGCAGGTTAATTCTCGCGCCCGGTGCGGCAGATCGATGATGTCGATCAGCACATACACCGCTTCCGGCAACGCCCCCTCGCGGGTCAGCTGCATCAGCGGCGCCCAAACCGGCATCTGCTTCGCCCAGAACTGGCCGTCGAGCAAGATCGCGAGCGGGCGCTCGGCCGGCTTGCTGTCGCCGGTGGTGTAGATCCAGACGTCGCGGCTGTTGCCCAGGCGCTCGCTCTGCCAGGTATGACGCTGCAAACGCGCCGGCAGCGGCGGCGTGCAGCGCCCGCTGGCGATCTCATATTCGTCGAACGAACGCCATACCGGCTGCGGCGGCGCATCCGGCATGTGCAGCCCGGAGACGCTGTGGCCGCTGGCGCTTTGCCAGGAACGATACGGGTTGAGCAGATCGGGTGTAGCGCTGGCGAACACCTGGTGCCACCAGTGACGCAGGTTGTGCATGTTGGCGTGCGCATCGTCGCCGCTGAACGCCGGCGGCCGCTCGTCAAAGCAGGGGATAAAGCAGTAGCTTCCGCGCCAGGCGCCGCTCAGTTCAGTCTGCCAATACCACACGTCGGTGCCGGCCAAACGCTGCAGGCTTTGCGGCGGATTCGGCTGATGGTGGTCGGTCAGGCAGTTAATGTTGATCCACACGCGACGGTAGGCGGAGGTCAATTCGCATCCCTGGGGATCGCGCCAGAAAAAGGTGGTGCGCCAACGGCCGTTACCCGCCGGTTCTACCCATGGCGTACCGCGTCGTGCCACCGTCAACCACCACCCTGGACTGCCCGCATTGCTGCTGGCCAATAATCTGCTGCTTTCTGACTGTAGTTCTGTATTCACAACGCCTACCCATTTTGTAGTTGGCGGCACCGGGAACGTCGACTTTTCCCTATCGCCGGCCACCGCCCGAACGCACTGTACGCCAAATACTATTGATAATAATTTGCATTTGCAATAGTGTGTAAGGCTTGGAGATCGTGCTGGTATTGCGCGCAACGGACAGGGATCGGGGATACATCAATGGCATCCCTTGCCGCAGCCGATTTTCTATTTCCGACTACACAAAAACTACAACCGCCCTTCCCCCCATTCGGCGAGGGATGGCAGCAAGGTAGGACACTCAGATGAAAAGCAAGCTATCACGTTATTCTTTAGCCACTCTTATCGGCTTGGGATTGGGCGCGTCCGCGTTCGCCAACGCCGCGCAGCAAACCGACACCACCACCACGGAAGAGAACAGCGGCGCCACGGATAAAAAGCCGCGCGGCGAAGACACCATCGTCGTGACCGCCGCCCGGCAGAACCTGCAGGCGCCAGGGGTGTCCACCATCACCGCCGACGAGATCAAAAAACGCCCGCCGGCGCGCGACATCAGCGAACTGATCCGCACCATGCCCGGGGTTAACCTGACCGGCAACTCCACCAGCGGCCAGCGCGGCAACAATCGCCAGATCGATATCCGCGGCATGGGCCCGGAAAACACCCTGATTCTGATCGACGGCAAACCGGCCTCCAGCCGCAACTCGGTGCGTCAGGGCTGGCGCGGCGAACGCGACTCACGCGGCGATACCGCCTGGGTGCCGCCGGAAATGATCGAACGCATCGAAGTGCTGCGCGGCCCGGCCGCGGCGCGCTACGGCAACGGCGCCGCGGGCGGCGTAGTCAACATCATCACCAAGAAGGCCGGCGATGCGCTGCACGGCTCGCTGAACGGCTACTTCAACGTGCCGCAGCACAAGCAGGAGGGCGCCACCAAGCGCACCGATTTCAGCCTGTCCGGCCCGCTGAGCGATTCCCTGAGCTTCCGCCTGTTCGGCGGCTACAGCAAAACGCAGGCCGACGCCTGGGACATTAACGAATCGCACAAGTCCGAACGCGTCGGCGCCTACGCCAACAGCGTGCCCGCCGGGCGCGAAGGGGTGGTCGATAAAAACATCGACGCCCTGCTGCACTGGGACTTCGCCCATCTGCAGTCGCTGGAATTCGAGTACGCCTACGGCCGCCAGGGCAACCTGTACGCCGGCGATACCCAGAACACCAACACCAACGCCCTGGTGCAGAGCAACTACGGCAAAGAGACCAACCGCATCTACCGTGAAACCTTCGGCCTGACCCACCGCGGCGCCTGGGACAACGGGGTGAGCACCAACAACTACGTGCAGTTCGAACGCACCCGCAACACCCGCCTGAACGAGGGCTTGGCCGGCGGCACCGAAGGCATCTTCGACACCAAAAACACCGGTTTCGGCACCACCAAGCTGGACGACTTCCTGGCGCACAGCGAAGTCAGCGTGCCGTTTGAGCTGGGCGTCGCGCAAACCGCCACGCTGGGCACCGAGTGGACCCAGCAGCGGATGAAAGACGGCACCTCCACCAGCCAAACGCTGATGGGCGGCACCATTCCCGGCATGACTACCGGCACGCGCAGCCCTTACGCTTCCGCACATATCTTCTCGCTGTTCGCCGAAGACAACATTGAGCTGACCGACACCACCATGCTGACGCCGGGTCTGCGCTACGATCTGCATTCGGAATCCGGCAACAACTGGAGCCCGGCGCTGAACCTGTCGCAGGAACTGGGTGATTACTTCACGCTGAAGATGGGCATCGCGCGTTCCTATAAAGCCCCGACGCTGTTCCAAACCAACGGCAACTACCTGCTGTACAGCAAAGGCCAGGGATGTGCCGGCAGCGATACCAAAAACGGCTGCTACCTGCTCGGCAACGACGATCTGAAAGCGGAAACCAGCGTTAACAAAGAGATCGGGCTGGAATTCCATAACGAAGGCTGGCTGGCCGGCGTGACCTACTTCCGCAACGATTACCACAACAAGATTGAGGCGGGTAACTCGCGCATCGCCACCAGCAGCACCGGCACGGCGGTCTATCAGTGGGAAAACGTGCCGAAGGCGGTGGTGCAGGGGCTGGAAGGCTCGCTGAACGTGCCGGTTAGCGAGACCGTCACCTGGAGCAACAACGCCACCTACATGATCGAGAACAAGAACAAGACTACCGGCGATTACCTGTCGGTGATCCCGAAGTTCACCGTCAACTCGACCCTCAGCTGGCAGGCCACGCAGGATCTGTCGATGCAGTCCACTTTAACCTGGTACGGCCGGCAGAAGCCGAAGAAGTACAACTATCAGGGTAAACCGGCCACCGGCGGCGAAACCCGCGAGGTCAGCCCTTACGCCATCGTCGGCGCCAGCGCGACCTATGACCTGACTAAAAACGTCAGCGTCACCGCCGGCATCGACAACCTGTTCGACAAACGCCAGTTCCGCGCCGGCAACGCGCAGAACGTGGGTGACCCAAACACCGGCGTGATCAACATCGCCGGCGCGGGCGCGGCCACCTACAACGAACCGGGCCGCACCTACTACATGAGCATCAACACCCACTTCTGATGACATAACCCAACGACAAAGGGGTGCTCAGCACCCCTTTTTTTACCTTTGCAATTCAGTTACCTGGTGTGCAGCTGAATGCGCACCACGCTTTCCGGCTTGCCGGCCTTGGTGGAAGCGCCGTCGTTTTTCACCGTCACGAACAGCGCGTCGCCTTTCGGATCCAACGCCAGGCTGTTAGGGTGCGGCGGCAGGTCTACGGTTTGCAGGCGCTTGAGGGTCTTGGCGTCAAACACCGTCAGCGTCCCGGCGCCGTGATCCACGCGCACGCCTTTGCGGTTGGCGACATACAGCCGCTGGCTACGCTCATCGAGCAGCAGGCCGATCGGCACCTCATCCGTCAGCTCGCTGGCCAGCACTTTTCCGCTGTCCGCATCCAGCGCGAATACCCGGTGGCCGCTGCTGCGCTTCACATAGTCGTGCCCCAGATGATGATTGCGGTAGTCGTCGCGATCGATGCCCTGATCGACGCCCAGCAGGCGATTGCTCGCCGGGTCATACACCAGGTTCAGCAGCTGATCGGCCTGAACTTCGTGCGTGGCGGTGATCGCCAGCGTGTCGGCGTTCAGGGTGATCACCTGCCCCTGCATGTTGGAGACGAACACCCGGCGGCCCTTCTCATCCAGCGTGATGCCCACCGCGTTGTAGCCGAAGCCCGGGATCACTTTCTCCAGCTTGCCGGCCTTGGTATCGACCACATACAGCACGCTGTCGACGCCGAAGCCCAGACCCGGCAGGAACAGACGGCCGCTTTGCGCGTCATACTTGAGCTCGCGGAGGCGGTACAGGTAGTCCTCGGTGATTTTAAACTTCTTCAGCTCCGCCAACAGGAAATCCAGACGCTTGCCGCTGATGCCCGCCTGCTTGTAAGCCTGCTCCAGCACCGCTTTGTCCAGCAACTTGATGCTGCCCAGCGCGTGGTTGGTGGTGGTGTCCACTACCCCGACTTCGCCGTTGAAGGCCTGCGTCAGGTACAGGCGATTGCCCGCGTCGTTCAGCGCCACGCCGAAGCCTTTCACCTGCAACGGGATCTCCGCCTTGATCGCCAGGGTGTTGGGATCCAGCCGCAGCACGCGGGAGCGCGCCTCTTCCTTCCAGTCCGGCGCGCTGACGAACAGCGCCTGTTGCGAGGTGCTGTAGGCCATCTCCACCACCGTCGACGACAGCGCCTGGCGCTTGATGTCCTGCGGTTTGATGCCGGCATCGTCGGCCTGCGCGGCGCCGGCGACCACCAGAGAGGCCGCCACCAGCAGCGACAGTAACGCGCGCGGGGTTGCTAGGGTTCCAGACATCCTTTTATCTCCTTGAAAATCATGCTTTCGGTTAGAGTGAAACAACGTCATGCCTGCGGCCCGGGCGGCAGCGCCGCCAGAGCGATATCGCCAGCGATGTGCTGCGCAAACTGGGTAAAGACGTGCTGAACGCCGTCGGCGATCAGATTGGCCTGCTCCCGGCTGTAGTGATCCTGGCGGTAGGTCATCATCACCCGCAGGGATTTCGCCCCCCCCAGATCGTCTTCCATCACCTCAAACTGCAGGCCGAGCAACGATTCGGCTTTCTCCGGCTCCACCTGACGGTAGGCGATCGCGCTGCCGTCCTGCAGCCGGAACTCGCCGTTCAGTTTGATGCGGCTGTGGATCTGGATGAACACTTCAAACATGTGGTTCTTGCGGTCGGCGTCCACGCCGAACAGCCCTTCTTCCACCAGATCGATCGGAATGTCGGTGTATGGCAGCGAGCCGTTGATGGTGTTTTTCACCTGGCTGACCAAGCCGGCCACCGTCAACCCTTCGTCGAAGCGCACGCGGTGCACCACCACGGTGGTGAAGTAGCCGACGGTATCGAAGAACTCGGCGTCGTTACGGCCGGAGGTCGAAGTGCCCACCAGCAGATCCGCCGGGCCGCCAAGCAGGCGCAGCGCCAAGGTGATCCCGGCATACACCACGTTGAACAGCGAAGCGTTATTGCGGCGAGCGAGCTGATACAGGCCTTCCGCCACAGCGGGATCGACCTCGAACTCCAGCCAGCCGCCGTTGACGTCCGCCGGCGCCGGCACTGCCGGGTGGGTAGAGGGTTCTTGCCGGAAGATCGGCTGGCCGACCGGCGCGCCGCGCAGCGCATCGAGCCAGTAGTCCAGATGTTGCTGCTGCACCCCGGAGGCCCGCTGCTGCCGGGCGAAGGTGTGGAACTGCGGCGGTTGCCCGCTCCACTGCGGCGCCTGGCCGACGACGCGATGGCGGTAGGCGATGCCCAGCTCATCCATCATCAGGTTGAGCGACCATTCATCCAGCACCACATGGTGGAACAGCAGCGACAGCAGCTGCTGGCCGTTGTCCGCATCGCGCAGCAGCGTGACGCGCAGCGGCAGCTCGGCGGCCAGATCGAACCGGTGCTGGCCGACGTCGGCCAACAGGGCGGCGGCGTTGCCCGCCGGCGTCTCGTGAGAGAAGCGGAACCATGAGTAATCCGGCAGTTCGGCGGCCGGCACCACCACCTGCACCACCTCGCCCAGCTGCTCAACAAAGCGTGAACGCAGCACGGTATGGCGAGTCATGACGTCGATAAACGCCTGATGCAGCGCCGTTTCATCCACCGCATCGAAGAAGCGCAGAGAGAACGGCAGGTTGAAAATCTCGTCATGGCCGAAGGCTTCATACACCTTCCACAGCGATTCCTGCGCCAGCGACAGCGGCGCCTGCGCGCGATCATGATCGTCGGCGGCGGCCACCGGGGCATTCGGCTGCGCGACGTTCAGACGTTTGGCGTAGCCCGCCAGCCCACGCGCCGTCGGATGGCTGAACAGATCGTTAATGTTGATTTCGATTTGATGCAGGCTCAACAAGCGGCCGATCACCCGGGTGGCGACCAGCGAATGGCCGCCGCGATCGAAGAAGTCTTCATCCAGGGTCATTTCCGGCGCCACCAGCGCCTCACGGAACTCCTGCAAAATCAGCGGTGCAACGCTTTCGTCCGCCTCGCCGTTCGTCGCCGGCGCGGCCATCGCCGGGGAAGCGGCCTCAGCCGCCGGCAAGGCGACGGCAATCCGCTGCCCGGCCAGGAACGCGCTGAACTGCTCCAGCAGGAAAGGCGCCACATGGGGAGACAGGCGCGGATCGGTGACCAGCTCGAGCGTCAGCGCTTCCGCCTCTGGCAAGCCCAACAGCAGCGCCAGTTCAAACGGCGTATGCAGCGGCGGCAGCAACATGCGCTCGGCGTGAACGCCTTCCAGCCGCCACTCTGCGGCCAGATCGTCGCGCCAGGCCACCAGCAGCTGCGCCCGTTGCGGGTCCGGCTGTTCAGCCACGGCCTGCACCAGCAGCCGCTGCCCGACGTCGCTCTCGCCATGCTGCACGGTCAGGCGCATCAGCGGCGGCGCCGTCAGGCCAAGCTCCAGGCCGACGAACTCCGCCGTTTCCGCGGCCGGCACGCACAGCTGCACCGCTTGGCCGCCGGCCTGCGCGGCGACGAACTCGGCAAACCGCGCCGCCACCGCCGCCAGCAAGGCCCGCGGCGTGTCGTTGGCGGGCAACAGCGAGCGATCAATGCGCGTGACCACGCGCGCGCCCACCGGCGGCAACGCTTCAGCACGCGGCGCCGGGCTGCGGTAATCCTGCAGCGAGACCGCCTGGCGCGCCCAGGGCAGTTGCGGCTCCGTGGTTTCCGCCAGCTCGACCGGCTCCGCCGCGAAAGGCAGAGGCATCACATCCCCGTTGTAACGGGCGGACAGCATCGCCGGCAGGTGGCGCCAAGGCAGCGTTTCCGCCAGGATGTCATGCAAGACCACGCCCAAAATCACGGCATCGCCCGGCGTGAGCAACAGCAAGCCGCGCAGCGGCGCTTCGTTTTCCAGTTCAAACGGTGCCGCCT
Organism: Serratia sp. PGPR-27; assembly: GCF_022678525.1. Classification (NCBI taxonomy): domain Bacteria; kingdom Pseudomonadati; phylum Pseudomonadota; class Gammaproteobacteria; order Enterobacterales; family Yersiniaceae; genus Serratia; species Serratia sp. PGPR-27. The sequence goes on from NZ_JALBYS010000019.1 coordinate 84,652, forward strand.
GCGCCTGCAGCAGGCAGCCAATGGCGTGCTGTTCGTCCGCCACCTGACGAAGGCTCACCGGTAACGGCGCCGAACCGGCGGCGCGTTTAATCAGCCCGTTTTCGTCATCAAAAACGTAGCGCACGTCCACGCCCGGCGTCTCCCGCACCAGCGCCTGCAGCGCCGCCGCCAGCCGGGCGATATCCACTTCCCCCGTCAGGCGCCAGGCCAGCGCCCGCTGCCCGCGTGCGTCACCCTGCTGCAGATGGGCGAACCATGCCCGCTCTTCGGCTTCGCTTACCGACCGCTCGCCGTTGGCCGACGCCGCGCCCAGCGCCTGAAACGCGCTCTCCAGCCGCTGGGCCTCTTCATCGCTCAGAATGCTGTCAAAATCACCGATCACTGCGTTATCTCCTTTGCCCGGCCGTGCCGGGATAGCGCACAAAACGGGGGACATGCGTCCCCCGTCACCGCGATAGCGTTAGAAAGTCAGCTCAACCGCCGCGCCGATCAGGCGGCCGCGCTGGAGCGTCGCCGTGTAGATGTCATTGCTTCGGATCATCTCGCGGCGGTCGGAGTCAAACAGGTTCTTCGCATACAGCGTGGCGCGGCCGTAGTCGAAGGTGTAAGCCAGCTGGGCGTTGGCCGTCCAATAGGAGCCGATGCGCCCGCGCGAGTCGTTGTCGTATTGCGAATAGTAGGAGTCGGTGAACGCCACGTTGCTGCTCAGCTCCCACCCTTTCAGGAACTGATACTTGGCCCCCATGTTGGCGGTGTAAGCCGGCGCGCGCGCCAGCTCATGCCCTTCCACGCCGCTGCCCGAGAACTTTTTGATGTCGGTTTTCAGCAGGCCGAGGTTGCCGAACAGCTCGAAGTCCCAGCGCGGCTGCCAGGTGGCGCCGATTTCCGCCCCGTAGGTTTCCACCTTGTCGGCGTTGCGGATCACGCTGGAGTTCTCACCCAGCGAGTACGGCAGCTGCATGTCTTTGTAATCGTTGTAGAAGATGTTACCCGTCAGCACCACGTTGGCGTCTTTCAGGTGATGACGGGTGTACAGCTCGTAGTTCCAGACATACTCGGAACCGTAGGTGTAGCTGACCACCGGCGTGCCGATCGTGATGCCGCCACCGCCGGCGTTATAGCCGCGTGCGATCTTGGCGCCGTAGGTTTGGGTATCCGTCGGTTTCCAGGCCACGTCCAGCTTCGGCAGGAACACGGTGTAGGTTTCATCAAAATCGATGCGCACCGCCTGGCTGCCGCCGTCGCGGCGACGGTGTTCGCGTTCCAGACGGCTGGCGGCGGTCACGTCCACCTGCGGCGTCAGCGCATAGGTCAGCTCGGCGAACGCCGAATGGGTATCGGTTTTATCCTTGAAGGTCGAGCCGCCGAAAATGTTGACGAACTCATCCTGCGTGCCGTGGAAGTAACGCAGCCCCGCCAGCCCGTGCAGGCGGCTGTCCGCGCCACCGAAGCGCACCACCGGCTCCACGTGAACTTCCTGGCCGTCGATCTCGGCGTATTGGATGTTGTAAGCGGTAGGACGGTTGATGTTGAAATCGGTGTAGATAACGCGGTTTTCAAACGTCAGCGCATCGGAGGCCTCCCAGGCCAGATCCCAGATAGTGCTGTTCATGTTGCTTTTGAACACGGCGCGGCGCGGATCGTGACGCGGATTGGTCGGATGCGGCTGCGGGTTGAGGCTTTCGTTTTGCGGTGCGGTGCTGCCGAAGTGGTTAAAGGTCAGCTTAGTGGTCAGATCGCGCAGGCCGGCCGGATTGAACAACAGCTTGGCGCGGGCGGTGGTGGCTTCCACTTCACGCGGATCGCCCACTGGCGCATAGGCCGGCAGGTCAGCCTCGCTGCGGCGGCGCTGGCGATCGACGCTGACGCGGAACGCCAGCTGATCCTCCACCAGCGGGCCGGACGCCATGGCGGCCAACTGTGACGAGTGCTGGTTGCCGGCTCCGCCCTTGAAGGCGCTTTCCCATTCGAAGGTCGGGTCTTTACTGGCCATGACGATGGCGCCGGCGATGGCGTTGCGCCCCTGGATGTAGCTTTGCGGGCCGAGGAACACTTCGACGCGATCCAGATCCCACAGCGACTGCGGGCCGAACGCCTGTTCGTTATAGGTCAGCGAACGGCCGTCCAACGACAGATTGAGGCGCGGGCGGGTGCCGCTGAGGAAAGCATTGGCCCCGACGTTCGGGCCGGAACCGTCGATACCGCGCACGGTCGGCAGTTCGTTGCCGATGCCCAGATCCACCACGTTGGGGGTCATGCGCAGCAGATCGGGGATCTGCACCGCGTCGGGCATCGAGGCGATGCGGTTGCTGTCGAACACCTGCACGCTGGAGCCGGTGTCGAAAATGGAACGTTTGATCTTCTCACCGGTGACCAGCAGCGTTTCCGCGTCCTGGTAGGTTTCGTTGCTCTTCGTTTCCGCCGCGTTGACGTTACCGATCGCCAGTGAACACACGCCTAAAAATACCGAGGAAAACGCCCCAATGGCTCTTAACCCCGCCTTTTCCCCGTTTCCTACGCTTTCATGCCGTTGAGCCGCAAAATGCTTGCCCATAGATGTCTTCTCCTTTCATCCCAGAGGTGCACAAAATTTGATTTTTTTTACACAACCTACATCGACACTCACACAGACCATGACGCTGCGGCCTTCCCGGCCTTGCTGTTGCTTATCCCTGCGGCAAACCCATGTCTTTCGCGGCCGAACGGGCGCGGCCCGTCCACGGCCAAGCCGCCGGCGGAGCGGCCGACGGCTTGTATAAAAACGTAAAATAATGTTAAGAATGATAATATTTTGCATTTTCTAATGCAAATCATTATCAATAAAGGTGTGAGAGCGGCCACGATAACCGCCAGAAAACCTTATACTTTCGCAGGTAAAACAAGCGCTGCAATAACAGACAATAATTACAATACTAAGAATAATATGAATAAATTATTCACACCCAACCCCATGCCTGCCCGTTACAGCTAAAACCCCTTATAGATAGCACCCTCGCGTCAAATGGATCAAATAATAATAATTTTCATTCCTATTAACATTTGGATATATTCTTGCAGTCTCGTTGGCTGAATCAAAATGGATACCCGATGAAAGCTTTGACCACGATGCAGGCCGCCTATTGGGTTGGCCGACAGTCCGCTCCCCCTCTGGGCGGCATGGCCGCCCATCTTTATGCGGAATTCGACGGCGGCGAGCTGAACATCGCCCGGCTGCGCCAGGCCGTCGAGGCGTTGTACCTGCGCCATCCGCTGCTGCGCCTGCGCATTACCGACGATGGCAGGCAGACGATCGCACCTCCCGGCTCCCGGCATACTTTGCATCTCGACGACTGGCGACACGCCGATGAAGCAACGCTGACAGCCGCGCTCGCCGCCAAACGCCAGGCGAAAAGCACCCAGTTGCTGCCGCTGGAACAGGGCGTTCCCTGCGATATCAGCCTGAGCCTGTTGCCGGAAGGACGCAGCCGCCTGCATGTCGATCTCGACATGATCGCCGGCGATGCCATGAGCTTTCGCCTGTTGATGGAAGATCTGACGGCGTTTTATCACCAGTGTCCGGCGGCCCCAGCCCATGACGCGCCGCCGGCCTACTTCGATCACCTCGAACGACGCGACGCCGACGTGGCGCTGCGCCAACGGCGCGAACGCGGCCAGCGTTGGTGGCGTGAACGCCTGGCGCAGATGCCGCCGGCGCCGCGCCTGCTGCGCACGCCGGACCGCTGCCGCAGCGATCGCCTGGCCATACAGCTGAATGCAGAAGAAAGCCGCGCGCTGGAAAACGTCGCCAAACGGCATCACACCTCCCTCTCGACGCTGTTTCTGGCGCTGTTCGCGCTGGCCGTCGGCCAGGGTTGGAACATGACGCGCTTCCGGCTCAACGTGCCGCTGTTCCACCGCGAGAGCGAACGGGAGGACGCACATCGCCTCATCGGCGATTTCTCTAACCTGGTGCTGCTCGGCGTGGAACTGAACCCGACGGAAAACCTGAACGCCTTCTGCCGGCGCCTGATGACGCAGCTGGCGGAGCTGATCGAGCATGCGGATTACCCCGGCGTCAGCGTGATGCGCGATCTGTCGCGCCTGCACGGCAGCCTGCAGCCTTCGCCGGTGGTGTTTACCGCCGGTTTCGGCATCCGCGGCAAAACGCTGTTTTCCGAACGGGTCACCAACACCTTTGGCCGTCTCGGTTGGGTGATCTCTCAGGGGCCGCAGGTGGCGCTGGATGCGCAGGTCGCCCACGTCGACGACGGCATTCTGATCAACTGGGACGTGCGGCTGGACGCGTTCCCCGAGCAGGTGCTGCCGCGCCTGCTGGCCTGTTACCGGGCGCTGCTGCACCTGGCCGCGCGGCAAGCGGGGGCATTCGATCGCCCGCTGTCGCAGCTGCTGGCGCAATGCACGCCCGACGCGCTGGCGCAGCAGGCGCCGGTGCGCCAGGTGCTGCACCGGCTGCTGGCGCGGGTGGCTCCCGAGGCCAGTGTGCGCGACCACGACGATATCCGCCGGTTGGCCTTGCCGGATGCCGGGGTGAACGCGCTGCTGACGGTGCTCAACAAGTATCTGGCGGCGGCGCTGACGGCGCAGGATCTGACGGCGCATCCCTCCCCGGCTGCGCTGGCGGCGTTGATCTGCCAACGGTCGCCCGAGGCAGGAAGGCATGCGAAAACGCTGCTCGCCGCGCTGGCGCCGCAGCACTGAGATCGGTTTCCGGGCGCACGGCGCCCGGCTCGTTTTAATCGGTTAGCGACTATAGGGAAGTACCATGGAGACAGCTTTAACCGCACTGCAGCAGGCCTATCTTCTGGGCCGCAGCGATCGATGGCCGCTCGGCGGCGTGGCGATGCACGACTTTCGCGAATACCGCGCCCGGCAGCTGGACGTACCGCGCCTTGAAGCGCGCCTGACCGAGCTGGTACAGCACTACCCGGCGCTTCGCACCTGCATCGATGTGCAGCGCGGCACGCAGCACGTACGCCCGGAGGTGACGCTGCATCTGGATCGCCACGATCTGCGCGCCCTTGATGGCGAAACGGCGCAGCGCCAGGTCGAACAACTGCGCGAGCGTTACTCCCACCAGCGCCACGATCCGAGCCAACCGCTGTGGCGCATCGCCGTGATCCAACTTGCCGAACAGCAGGATCCGACGGGATCGCCGTACGATACGCTGATCTTTACCAGCTTTGATGCCTTGATCCTCGACGGCCAGGGGATCTCCACCGTGATCGCGCGCCTGTTCGACGATCGCCCTCTGACGTCGACCGCCGCCGCACTGGCGCCCCCCGCCGCATCGGCGGCGCAGCGCCAGGCCGATGCCGCCTACTGGCGTGAAAAGCTGCAAGATGTCACCACCCCGTCGGCACTGCCGTGGCGCGCCCCGCTCGCCAATCTCACCTCATCACGCTATCGCCGCGCCACCCTGACGCTGCCGCGCGATACGGTAAAACAGCTTGGCCGCCTGGGATCGCCGCATGCGCTGCTGCGCAACAGCCTGCTGTCGGCGCTGGTCCTCGATACGCTGGCCCACTGGACCACCGACGGTGAGCTGTGCGTCGGGGTGCCGGTAGCGTTCCCCGCCGCCGATGGTGCCCTGGGCAACGCCTCCAGCTTCGTGGCGGTGCGCTATTCCCGTCACGGTGAAGACTTTATCCAGCGCGCGCAAGCCCTGCAGGACGATGTGCTCGGCGCGCTCGACCACCTGACGTTTTCCGGCGTCGATCTGGCGCGGCAGTTACTCGGCCAAAGCCAGGGCGGCCCGGCGCTGCCGGTGATCCTGACCAACTGTCTGGGTTGGGAAACGCTGCCGGCCGAGGCGCCGGTGCGCTTTCACGACGGCCTGACCCAAACGCCGCAGGTCGCCATCGATATTCGCCTGACGCTGGACAGCGAAAAAAACCTGCAGCTGTGCGTGGACTACGCCGAACAGGCGCTGCACGGCGAGCAGGTAGAAGCCATGCTGGCGGCGTTGCAGCGACGCATCCTGCGCAGTTGCCAACGCGCCGACCTGGCGATCGCGCCGCGAGATTTCATCGATCTGGCGCATTATCGCCACAACGACAGCGAAGCGAATTACGCGCCTTATCCTTATCTGGCGCAGCTGGCCGAGCGGCTGTTTGGCGCACAAAACGGCGGTAACGCGCTGATCTGCGGTGAACAGACGCTGACCTACCGCGAACTGGGCCAGCGGATCGCCACGGCGATCGCCAACCTGCAGAGCCGCGGCGTGCAGCCGGGCAACGTGGTGGCGCTGTATCTGCCGCGCAGCCCAGAACAGATCATCTTCAGCCTCGCCTGCGCCCTGCAGGGGGTGATCTGGGTGCCTATCGATATCAACTCACCGCCGGAACGCACCGCCTACCTGCTGGAGAACTGCCGGCCAACGCTGGTGGTGCACGGCGGCGATCTGGAGACGCCGATCGGCGTGACGCCGGCGATCCTGCTGGCGCCGACGGATCGCGCGCCTGCGCTGCCGGATGAACAGACGTTGGTGGAACGCAGCGCCAGCCTGGCCGCAAGCTACTACCTGTATACCTCCGGCACCACCGGCAAGCCCAAATGCGTGGTGCTCAACAACCGCGCCACCGCCAACGTTATCCACCAGACCCAGCAGCGCTGGGCGGTCACCGCCGACGACGTGTTCATTTCCGTCACGCCGCCGCACCATGACATGTCGATGTTCGATCTGTTCGGTTCGCTGTGCGCCGGCGCTACGCTGGTGCTGCCGGCGCCGCATCAGGAAAAAGACGCCATCAGCTGGAACCAGCTGGTGGAAAAACATCGGGTCAGCCTGTGGTGTTCGGTGCCGGCCATTCTGGAGATGCTGCTCACCTGCAAAACGGCCGACAGCCTGCGTTCGCTGCGCCTGGTGGCGCAAGGCGGCGACTACATCAAGCCGGCGACGGTGCAAACCCTGCGAACCCTGCGCCCGGATCTCGCGCTGTTCTCGCTCGGCGGGCCGACCGAAACCACCATCTGGAGCATCTGGCACCCGATCGCCCCGCAGGAGAGCGGCACCGTGCCTTACGGCCGCCCGCTGCCCGCCAACCGTTATTTCATCTGCCATGACGACGGCAGCCACTGCCCGGCCGGCGTGGTCGGCCGCATCCATACCGCCGGGGTGAACCTGGCGTTGGGCTACCTGGAGCAAGGGGAGCTGAAGCAGCACGATTTCATCACCCTCGAAGGGCCGGACGGACAACCGCTGCGCGCTTTCCGCACTGGCGATCAGGGCTACTACCGTGCGGACGGCAACATCATGTTCGCCACCCGAGTGAACGGCTATGTGAAGATCCGCGGCGTGCGCGTCTCGCTGCCGGAAATCGAAGACGTGCTGCGCCGCCATCCGGCGATCCTGGATATGGTAGTGGTGGATTATCCCAGCGGAGAGAACAACGAGGCGGCGCTCGGCGCCCTGTATCTGACCCGTGACGGCAAACCGCTGCCGCTGTCCGAGATCCGCGCCTTCGCCACCGGCTATCTGCCCTGTACCCATATTCCGACGCGCTTTATCCATGCCGAGGCGCTGCCGCTGTCTGCCAACGGTAAAACCGACCGCCATCGCATCCGCGCCGACCTGAGCCACCAGCAAACCGCGCCGGCGTTAAACGCCTGCGCGGCCCCGCCGCCGAACGCGCCGCTGGCGCGCAGCGCCGAGATCCTGACCATTTACTGGCAGGCGATCGGCGTGACCCCGCGCCCGGAATGGGGGGAAGAGACGGCGTTTATCGCCATGGGGCTGAAGCTGCCGCATATCAAACAGGTGGCCTCACGCCTCAATGACGCTTTCGGCACCCGTCTGGTAAGCAGTTCGCTCTTGCCGTGCAAGAACGCGCGCGAAGTGGCGGCGTTGCTGGCCAGCTGAAGTCCTGCCACTCGGGCGGGAGCACCCTCCCGCCCGCACTTTCTCAGGCGGGCAACGCCGTCAGGGCCGCCAGCGGTTGCTCCCAGGCTTCCCGCTGCAGCGCACGCAACAGAAATTCTTGCAGCGCCTCGCCATAGTCCAGCGCATCCTCCGTCGGAAACTGCTCCAGATAGATATCGATATCCACCTGCAGATCGCGGGCGTCGGTGCGGCCGCGATAAGTCAGGTTGAAACCGTCGCCCGAGCCGCCGGCCAATACGCTGCGCGTACCGCTGCAGCCGGTAAAACGGGGCGTATCGAAGGGTTGCACGTTGATGAAAGGGGAAATAAAGAAGCGCGAGTCCGGATCCACGCCGCGATCGGCGGCCAGTTGGCGCAGGCGGTAGCCGGCGTGGCTGCGCAGCTCCCGCAGCTGCTGCGTCAGCGTGGTGAGAAAGCTCCCCAGCGTCTCCGCTTGCGGCGGTGACACCAGCAGCGGCAGGGTATTGACCGCCAGCGAAGGCACGTTGGTGGCGGCCTGCCCACGGCGATTCAGCGCCGGCATCCACATCGGCAGCGTATCGCCCTGCCGGGTACCGCGCGGCATCACCTGAAACAGCCAGGCCGCCGACAGCGCCACCAGCAAGTCGGGCCAATTGATGCCACTGCGTTCCGACTGCTGCGCCAGACGTTGCGCGACTTCTGTCGGCAACCGACGGTTGACGCTCAGGCGTCGCACGCCATACTCCCTGCCGCCCTTGCGCACCGTCGGCAACGCCTGCGACGGCGGCAGATAGCTCTGCCAAAAGCGCCGATCGCGCTCGCATCGCTCAGAATCAGCGTAGGCCAGCTCGGCCTGTTGAAAGACATTAAAGGCACCCAGGGGCATACCCGCGTTGCCCTGGCCGAGGTAGTGCGCATATAACGCGGCGCAGCGGTGTTCGATCAGGGCCATACCGAAGCCATCAATCAGAATATGGTGCGCACGCACGTACCAGAGGTAGCGCTCCGGCTCCAGTTTGAGCAGCCAGGCTGCGGCTAGCGGCTCGCTATGCAGCGCCCGGCGCTGCGCGATATCTTCGCGCATCAGGTTTTGCGCCGCCTGCCAGGGATCGCCGTGCGTTTGCAGATCGATGCGTTGCAATGGCGGTGTGCACTGTGGATCGTAACGCAACGACGGAGGAGCGTCGCCATGCCGCTCACCAAAGCGCAAGGCAAACGCCTGCGTCTCGGCAAGAGTGGTGGCGATCGCCCGGCAGAGCGTCTCTTCCTCTACCGCGCCGCACAGTTCGGTGCAGTGTGCGACGGTGGACAGGGGCTGCCCGGGGTGCAAGGTGTGTTCTTCCCAGAAATCAAGCTGCGCTGGCGCCAGCGGCAACCATTCAGAGGCCAAAGCGGTGTCCGACATGTTACCTACCTTTGATAAGCCTGAATAAAGACGCCGAACGGGCGTAACCCCACCGTTCAACGGCTTTGCGTGTCTCCATACATCATTAAATGAAAATGATAATAACATCTATTATCATTTTTATTAATTTGGTAACACTTTAGATTCTGTTAAGCGGGGATGCAAGTCGCGCAGTAGGACAGAGAAAAGAAAGTGGCCGGTTGAAGAGCCATAAAAACAAAACGCCCCGGCACAACTGCCTGGGGCGTTTTCAACGTCGGCGATACTCGGTAATTAGGCCTGGTTGGCCGGCTTCACCTTCTGCGTCAGGAACTCCGTTTCGTAGGCCAGCGCCTTCTTGCGATCGAACTGGTGCTCCCACTTGGCGATCACCAATACCGCCAGCGCGTTACCCACCACGTTCAGCGCAGTGCGCGCCATATCCAGGATACGGTCCACGCCGGCGATGAACGCCAGGCCTTCCAACGGAATGCCGACGCTGCCCAGGGTGGCCAGCAGTACCACGAACGAGACGCCCGGCACGCCGGCGATCCCTTTCGAGGTCACCATCAGCGTCAGCACCAGCACGATCTCCTGCCCCAACGACAGCTCGATGCCGTACAGCTGGGCAATAAAGATGGCGGCGATGCTCTGGTACAGCGTCGAGCCATCCAGGTTAAAGGAGTAACCCGTCGGCACCACGAAGCTGGTGATCGACTTGGGCGCGCCATAAGCCTCCATCTTTTCGATGATGCGCGGCAGCACCGTTTCCGAACTGGCGGTGGAATAAGCCAGGATCAGTTCGTCTTTCAGGATGCGGATCAGCGTCCAGATGCGCAGGTTGCACAGCCGGGCGACCGCCCCCAGCACCACCAGGGCGAAGAACGCAATGGCGAAGTACACCAGCACCACCAGCTTGGCCAGCGGCAGCAGCGAAGCGAAACCGAAGTTGGCTACCGTGACCGCAATCAGGCCAAACACCCCGATCGGCGCATAGCGCATAATCATGTGGGTGACTTTGAACATGCTCTCGGACACCGCCTTGAACACCTTCAGCAGCGGCTCTTTGGTCTCTTTCGGCAACGACGACAACCCCAGGCCGAACAGCACCGAGAAGAAGATAATCGGCAACATGTCACCCTTGGCCATCGACGAGAAGACGTTCGACGGGATCAGCGACAGAATGGTCGCCACCAGACTGTGCGAACCGCTTTGCACCTGTTCGGTGGTTTTCTCGTACTGCGAAATGTCCACCGTGGTCAGCGTCGACATATCGATGCCGTGGCCGGGTTGGAAAACGTTGGCCAAGGTGAGCCCCACCACGATGGCGACGGTGGTGATCACTTCGAAGTAGATAATGGTTTTCAATCCGATGCGGCCCAGCTTTTTCGCATCCCCCACGCCGGCAATACCGACGATCAGCGTGGAAATAACGATCGGCACCACAATCATCTTGATCAAACGAATAAAGATATCACCCGCCGGGCTGAGAATATTACTCACTAGCCACTCACGAGATTCGGTCTGGTTGTGCAATACCGCGCCAACAATAATACCCAGTACCAACGCGATCAGGATTTGCCAAGCCAGGCTAATTTTTACACTTTTCATACCCAAAAAGTCCTCAAAGACTCTTTGCGCCGTACAAAGTCGCAACACGGCGAAAAGAATACTTAATCATTTATTACAGGCTTATGTTAATTCAGTGGAAGCGTTCACCTGCCCTGGGTGCGACGCAGTATAAATCTGTATCATCCGGGCGGCATGCTCTGCAAGCCTTGATTTGTCAGGCTTGAGCGCTGAATCGAATCACAAAAATTTCGCGTAACTATTTCAAATGGCATAATTGCTTGTTATTAAAAACATAATTTTTCATATAATGAAGTACATAACCGCGCCGACGACGATTTTTTGAACGCGATTAAAATGCGTTATTTTTCGTCCATTCTGCATATTTAATCCGCATCATATGTTTATATTTTGTTACTCAAAAGTCAAATAAATGAGAATTGGCCGAGTGACACTTTCGTCCATAAATGCAGCGCCACTTTATATTTCGATTAAAAATCGAACGATACCGCAGGATGAATGCCACAGGGTATTTCCCGAGTTTTCATCAGGAATTAAGCGTTAATAAAACGTTATTTCACGCTGTGCAGTCCATCGTTATATCGTGCTAATGCCAACTTAGAATATTAATAGCGAAAAACAACCCAAAAAGATTTATAGCGAGAAATAATGGCGGCCCTGATCGTATCTATTAATTTCGCGGCAGTTGAGTCCGTTTTGGTTTATTCTTTTTTGTTCTTTATATAAGTGTTTTTGGTTAAAAACGTGGGTTTATGAGGATTTAAGCACCAAAGAGATAGATACGCCCTGCAAATGCGACAGAACGATTACAAATCAATATCTTTGTTGCGTGATCTGCCGCGCAAAAAAGAAACAAAGAATCGTAGCAAACTATACTTAACCTTCAGTTGACATATCATTAACAACTTCAAGGAGAAAAGCTATGAGCCAACTGCATAAACACGCTATTCCTTCTGCAATTGCAGAACGCGCCCTGATTAATCCGGCACAATACCAACAGTATTATCAACAGTCGGTTCAAGACCCAGAGGCTTTCTGGGGTGAGCATGGAAAAATCCTGGATTGGATCAAACCCTATACCAAAGTTAAAAATACCTCGTTCGATCCGGGCCACGTCAGCATTCGCTGGTTTGAAGACGGCACCTTGAACCTGGCGGCCAACTGCCTGGACCGCCATCTGGCCGAGCGCGGTGACCAAACCGCCATTATCTGGGAAGGCGATGACCCGACCCAATCCAAAAAGGTGACTTACAAACAGCTGCACCACGATGTCTGCCAATTCGCCAACGTGCTGAAACAGCTCGGCGTTAAAAAAGGCGACGTGGTGGCCATCTATATGCCGATGGTGCCGGAAGCGGCGGTCGCCATGCTGGCCTGCGCGCGCATCGGCGCCGTACATTCGGTGATCTTCGGCGGCTTCTCGCCGGAAGCCGTCGCCGGGCGCATTATCGACTCCAACGCCAAACTGGTGATCACCGCCGATGAAGGCCTGCGCGCCGGCCGCGCCGTGCCGCTGAAAAAGAACGTCGACGATGCGCTGAAAAATCCCGGCGTGGTCAGCGTGGCCAACGTGGTGGTATTCAAACGCACCGGTAAACCGGGCTACTGGCAGGAAGGGCGCGATCTGTGGTGGCATGAGCTGACCCAGGGCGTCTCCGCAGACTGCCCGCCGGAAGAAGTGAACGCCGAAGATCCGCTGTTCATCCTGTACACCTCCGGTTCGACCGGCAAGCCGAAAGGCGTGCTGCACACCACCGGCGGCTACCTGGTCTACGCTGCGATGACCTTTAAGTATGTGTTCGACTACCACGACGGCGACATTTACTGGTGCACCGCCGACGTGGGCTGGGTCACCGGCCACAGCTATCTGCTGTACGGCCCGCTGGCCTGCGGTGCCACCACGCTGATGTTCGAAGGCGTGCCTAACTATCCGGGCGTCAATCGCCTGTCGCAGGTGATCGACAAACACCAGGTCAACATTCTGTATACCGCACCGACCGCCATTCGCGCGTTGATGGCCGAAGGCGACAAGGCGATCGAAGGCACCCGACGCGATTCGCTGCGCATCATGGGCTCGGTCGGCGAACCGATCAACCCGGAAGCCTGGGAGTGGTATTACAACAAGATCGGCAACGCGAGATGCCCGATCGTCGACACCTGGTGGCAAACCGAAACCGGCGGCTTCATGATTACCCCGCTGCCGGGCGCCACTGAGCTGAAAGCCGGTTCCGCCACGCGGCCGTTCTTTGGCGTACAGCCGGCGCTGGTCGATAACGTCGGCACGCCGCAGGAAGGCGCCTGCGAAGGCAACCTGGTGATCGTCGATTCCTGGCCGGGCCAGGCGCGCACCCTGTTCGGCGATCATGATCGCTTCGAGCAAACTTACTTCTCGACCTTCAAAGGCATGTACTTCAGCGGTGACGGCGCCCGCCGCGACGAGGACGGTTACTACTGGATCACCGGCCGCGTCGACGACGTGCTGAACGTCTCCGGCCACCGTCTGGGCACCGCCGAGATCGAGTCCGCGCTGGTATCGCACCCGAAAATCGCCGAAGCGGCGGTGGTCGGCATTCCTCACAACATCAAAGGCCAGGCGATCTACGCCTACATCACGCTGAACCACGGCGAAGAACCGACGCCGGAGCTCTATACCGAAGTGCGCAACTGGGTGCGCAAAGAGATAGGGCCGATCGCTACGCCGGATGTGCTGCACTGGACAGACTCACTGCCCAAAACGCGCTCCGGCAAGATCATGCGGCGCATCCTGCGCAAAATTGCCGCCGGCGACACCAGCAACCTGGGGGATACCTCCACGCTGGCGGATCCGGCCGTAGTCGACAAGCTGTTGGAAGAAAAACAATCAATGAAAGTGCCGTCATAATTTACGCCGCTTCAGGCCGCTCATTCGGATAACGCGCCGTTGAGCGGCCCTGGCGCGGCGTACTCTCTCAATACCGACTGGAGACACTCTGATGAATGACACCATTTATCAAGGGATTGAAGAAAACCCGCGCTTTAAAGAGCTGGTGAGAAAACGCGGCCGGTTCGCCTGGCTGCTTTCGCTGATTACGCTGGCGCTGTACGTCGGCTTTATTTTGTTGATCGCCTTCGATCCACAATGGCTCGGTACGCCGATCGCCGCCGGATCGACCATCACCCGCGGGATCCCGGTCGGCGTCGGGTTGATCGTGATCTCTTTCGTCTTGACCGGGATCTACGTGTTTCGCGCCAACGGCGAGTTCGATCGCCTCACCGCAGAGATCCTGCGCGAGGTGAAACAATGAAGCGCTTATTGTCCGCCACCGCGCTGCTGTTACTGCCGGGCCTGGCCTGCGCCGACGCCATTGGCGGCGAGGTGCATCGCCAGCCGCTGAACATCCAGGCGATCGTGATGTTTATCCTGTTTGTCGGTGCCACCCTGTACATCACCTACTGGGCGTCCAAACGCACCCGTTCCCGTCAGGACTACTACACCGCGGGCGGGCGCATTACCGGCCTGCAAAACGGCCTGGCGATCGCCGGTGACTTCATGTCCGCCGCCTCGTTCCTCGGCATCTCCGCATTGGTCTACACCTCGGGCTATGACGGGCTGATCTACTCCATCGGCTTCCTCATCGGCTGGCCGATCATTCTGTTCCTGATCGCGGAACGCCTGCGCAATCTCGGCCGCTATACCTTCGCCGATGTCGCCTCTTACCGTCTGCAGCAGAAACCGATCCGCACCCTCTCGGCCTGCGGCTCGTTGGTAGTGGTGGCGCTATATCTGATCGCGCAGATGGTCGGCGCCGGTAAACTGATCCAGCTGCTGTTCGGGCTCAACTACCACGTGGCGGTGATCCTGGTCGGCATTCTGATGGTGCTGTACGTGCTGTTCGGCGGCATGCTGGCCACCACCTGGGTGCAGATCATCAAAGCGGTGCTGCTGCTGGCCGGCGCCAGCTTTATGGCGCTGATGGTGATGAAGTCGGTCAACTTCGACTTCAATACCCTGTTCGCCGAAGCGGTGAAGGTGCATCCGAAAGGCATCGCCATCATGAGCCCCGGCGGGCTGGTGTCCGATCCGATTTCCGCGCTGTCGCTTGGCCTGGCGCTGATGTTCGGCACCGCCGGCCTGCCGCACATCCTGATGCGTTTCTTCACCGTGAGTGACGCCAAGGAAGCGCGCAAGAGCGTGTTCTACGCCACCGGCTTTATCGGTTACTTCTATATCCTGACCTTTATCATCGGCTTCGGCGCCATCTTGCTGGTTAGCGCCAATCCGGCGTTCAAAGACGCCACCGGCGCGCTGCTGGGCGGCACCAACATGGCGGCGGTGCACCTGGCCAATGCCGTTGGCGGCAACTTCTTCCTCGGCTTTATCTCGGCGGTGGCGTTCGCCACCATTCTGGCGGTGGTTGCAGGCCTGACGCTGGCCGGCGCCTCGGCCGTGTCCCATGACCTGTACGCCAGCGTGATTAAAAATGGCAAGGCGACCGAGCGCGATGAGCTGAAGGTCTCCAAGATCACTGTCGTGGTATTGGGGCTGGTCGCCATTGCCCTGGGGATTTTGTTCGAGAAGCAGAATATCGCCTTTATGGTCGGGCTGGCGTTCTCCATCGCCGCCAGCTGTAACTTCCCTATCATTATCCTGTCGATGTACTGGTCGCGTTTGACGACTCGCGGCGCGATGATTGGCGGCTGGCTGGGTCTGTTAACGGCGGTGATTCTGATGATCCTCGGCCCGACGATCTGGGTGCAGATCCTCGGCCATGAGAAACCGATTTATCCGTATGAATACCCGGCGTTGTTCTCGATGATCGTGGCCTTTGTCGGCACCTGGCTGTTCTCGATCACCGACAGCTCGCTGGCCGGGCAGCAGGAACGGGAACGCTTCCGGGCCCAGTTTGTCCGTTCGCAAACCGGGCTGGGCATCTCTCAGGGCAGCTCGCATTGATCGAATAATAAGTGAAAAAAGCAAACACACCCTAATCAAAGGCCCTTCGGGGCCTTTTCTCTGGCTCGCTGGCGGAGAATAAGGAGGAGGGGGAAAACCGCGCAGCGTAGCTGCGCTTTTTTACGTTTTACGCATAGCAAAAAGCCCTGAACGTCAGTTCAGGGCTTTCGGCTTTGTTTGATGCCTGGCAGTTTATGGCGGGCGTCCTGCCCGCCCCCCTTCGGGCCGTTGCTTCGCAACGTTCAAATCCGCTCCCGGCGGATTTGTCC